>JANPAP010000490.1:0-6847 GCA_031429975.1 Chitinophagaceae bacterium | reverse complement strand
GTAGCATCTAATCTTGCTTTCTTTGTTTCATCTTTTTTAGCACTGGTTATCCAAACGATGTATTCTTTTTTATTGGTAAACGAAAGTGTATCAAAAAAAGCATTTGCTTTTTTATTTTTTGAAAAACGAGTTTGTAATTCTTCCGGTGCAGTTATGGTTCTGGTTTTCAGATTTATACCTTTTATACTTATTGGATTTGCCGGACGTTTTATTTTATCGGCTTTTTTAAACCGCATAGCACACCAAACATTATCTAATGCAATTGAACGTACACATTCAAGACAATGTGTTTCGATACATTCCCAATTGCGTTCTCTGGAAAGATCGCTAACGATTTTTGAAGAAACTTTTGGATAGGATATCCAAAGCTTGGCATCATCTGCCATTGCTGGAACGATATCTTTTAAAAGATCTTTTAGCTGGCAATGACTGATTGCAAAAACCAGTGCCAGGTCAATTTTTTTTATTTTTAATAGTGGTGTTACATTTTTTGAGAAAGACAATTTTGCAAATTGTTTTTCAATTGTTGATGGGAGTCCCTGAATTAATAAGTTTTTTTCATCTTTAAATTGTAGTTTTTCAAATACAGACAGAGACGGTGCTAATACTTCCATAATGTGAGTTTACAAGATTGCAAAAATAACAAAAAAAATACAATAAACCGTCGAAACGGTTAGTGGGAAGTCAAAAAAAGCACAAAAAAAGCAATTTTATAATGGGTTTTTGTGTAAAATATAAATTTCTATAAATGCAATAACCCTGCTTTATATAAAGTAGTAACTGGTTTGTTATCCCAAAATAATTCAAAATCAATCAAGCCTGCAGCTTCAAAGTCGTTCTTTATTTCAGTTAATGTAAACGATTTATCAAGGTTTGATAATTTTACTAATAAGGCATTTAACCATTTGCCTTCAGGCTCATTTACTTTAATATGGATCGTTTCTTTTTTGGTTTGGAAAGTAAGTGAACAGATTTGCCAGTTGCTTCCTTTTTTTGATTTATTAATTATTTCAATTTCCGGAAGGTTGCCCAGCCATACAATTTTTGTTTCGGGTTTGTGTTTTATAAAATCCTCTTCTTGGATTGATTTGATAATAAAATCGGAAGGAACCAACGTTTTGGGAACTTTAAAATCGAACCATTTATGTAATGGATAATCGAGGCAACTGCCATGCATAAAATTCAACAAAGATTTTTTTAAACCAAAGCTGAAGCTTTCATGATCGGCACCAGTTGGGTCGGAGTGTGCAATGTCGTTATCTGCAAAATTTATTGATGCCGCTTTTAAGGCCAGCACTTTAAATTTTTCCGGTTCCAATCCTACCGGGCTATGAGCCGTCATGGTAAATTGGTGCCAAAAGGCAGATTGCAAAATACCGGCTTCAAAAAGTTGGCGAACCATTTCCAATGAATCGATCGTTTCCTGAGCTGTTTGTGTTGGAAATCCATACATCAAATAAGCATGAACCATTATGCCTGCTTCGGTAAAATTTTTATTTACCCTGGCAACTTGTGCAACTGTAATGCCTTTTTGAATCAATGCTAAAAGCCTGTCTGAAGCTACTTCTAAACCACCCGACACGCCAATGCATCCGGATGCTTTTAATAATAAACACAAATCTCTGGTAAAGCTTTTTTCAAAACGAATATTCGTCCACCAGGTTACCAGTAATTTTCTCTTAATAATTTCTAATGCTAACGATCGCATCAATGCAGGCGGTGCAGCCTCGTCAACAAAATGAAATCCATTTTGTCCGGTTTGTGCAATCATTTCCTCCATTCTGTTGCAAAGAATTTCGGCAGTTAAGGGCTCGTAATTTTTTATATAGTCTAACGAAATATCACAAAAAGTACATTTGCCCCAATAACAACCGTGTGCCATTGTCAATTTATTCCAACGGCCATCGCTCCATAAACTGTGCATGGGATTGATGATTTCAATTGCCGAAATATATTGGTCCAAATAAAAATCACTGTAATCTGGAGTGCCTACCTGCCCCTGTTTGTAATCGGTACAGGCGGTATTATTTATGTAGGTTACTTCATTGTTGATAAGCGTAAAAGTTCGTTTCAATTCCTGAATTGTAATTTTGCCATCTAAATAATGTAGCAGGTTTTCAATGGGAGCCTCACCATCATCAAGGGTAATAAAATCTACAAATTCAAAAACCCGGGCATCGGATAATGATCTTAATTCTGTATTTGGAAATCCACCTCCCATTACAATTTTTACCGAAGGGAAATGTTGCTTGATCCATTGGCCGCATCTAAAACCGGCATATAAATTTCCCGGAAATGGAATTGAAATAGCCACCAGATCTGGCCGCAATTCATTTAATTTTTTTTCTAAAATATTGATAAGGATATTGTCAATAAAACTAAAATCGTTTTGCAAAGTTGCATACAACTCATCAAAACTATTGGCTGATCTGCCCAGCTTTTCGGCATAACGGCTAAAGCCAAAATGTTCATCAACACATTCCTTTATCAAATCTGATAAGTCTTCTAAATACATGGTAGCAAAATGTTTTGCTTTATCCTGTATTCCCATCGAACCGAAAGCCCACACAAGGTCATCCATTTGTTTAAACCGATCGGCCTGTGGTAAAAAACCGGGTTTGCAAATTTGGTGAGCCAGTGTAGGATTCTTGCCTTGTAAAAAAAGTATTACTGCATCAATAGAATTGATGTAATCATTTTTTAAAACAATAATTCTTTGTGCATTTGCTGATATTTCTTGAGAGATTTTTATTGCCGCAAATAAATTGGCTAAACCTTTTTTTGAAAATAATTCAACCGTAACCTCGATGCCCAAATCGGCCTGAAAGGAGGAAATGTTTTTTGTATTTAAAAACCCTTTTAAGTATGCTGTTGCAGGATACGGTGTATTTAATTGTGTAAATGGCGGCGTAATTAATAAAACAGTAGCACTCAAAATAAAATAAAATTTTTGTTTGTAAAGATAAAACAGAAATTTCCATGGCACTTATTATTTTCAATACAGCTACTGCAATCATCTTTTATAAATCAATTATCTTGCAACCCATGCAAGGCCTTTCAAAAATCAGCATCACTCAATATAAAAATTATGATTTTGAATCTTTCAATTTTACTGAAAGGGTAATTGGTATTTGTGGGTTAAATGGAAAAGGCAAAACCAATTTATTGGATGCGATTTATTATTGCTGTTTTACCAAGAGTTATTTTACCCGTACGGATGCCATGAATGTGCAGTTTGATAAAGACGGATTTAGGCTTGAAGGATATTTTAATGAGCATAAAATTGTTTGTATAAACCGGGGAACCGGCAAAAAAGAATTTTATTTAAATGACATTCCCTACAATAAATATTCGGAGCATATTGGCAAGTTTCCTGCGGTAATGATTGCACCCGATGATGTGGAATTAATTACCGGCGGAAGTGAGGAAAGAAGAAGGTTTATGGATACGGTATTGAGCCAGTTGGATGCCAGTTATCTGCAACAATTAATTGTTTACAATAAAGTTTTATTACAACGAAATAGTTTGCTAAAAAGATTTGCAGAACAGGGTAAAAAAGATTTACAACTATTAGAAGTTTTAGACGAACAATTGATTGAACCGGGCAATACAATTTATCAAAAAAGAAAAGTTTTTGCCGAAGCGTTGATACCGCTTGTACAAACTTTTTATAAGCAAATTGCAGCCAATGATGAACAAGTGATGTTGCAATACGAAAGCCAATTAAACAATGCATCATTTCATGCATTAATCAATCAACTAAGGGAAAAAGATTTTATGTTGCAACGCAGTAATGCCGGCATTCATAAAGATGATATTGGGATGTTGTTAAATGGACAATCGTTTAAAAATATTGCCTCTCAGGGCCAACGGAAAAGTTTATTATTTGCCCTTAAATTGGCTGAGTTTGAAATGCTGAAAAACAATAAAGGATTTGCTCCACTATTGTTGCTGGACGATGTTTTTGAAAAACTGGATGACCGAAGAATGGAGCATCTGTTGCATTGGGTTTGTAACGAAAATAAAGGACAGGTTTTTATTACCGATACCCACAGAGAACGCCTAGCCCAAACACTTGCCGATTTAAAAGTTGGATTTCAGATAATTGAATTGTAAGAGTGAGCGCTCATAAATAATGTATGTTGAATTTTGAATTAACTAATTTTACCCCGCAATTTTAAAATTGTAATTATGATTGATAATGATATACTGCATTTAATTATTTATTTACTAGGTGGTTTTGTAATTGGCTTTATTATCCATAAGTGGATAATGCCTTTGATTGCAAAATTGGCTGCTAAAACCAATATGAAATCAGATGATCTTATCATTAATGCAATTAAAAAATGGGTAATTCTCTGGTGTGTATCTCTCGGGCTTTTTTTTGGATTAAAACGATATGAGCTTCCTGTAAAATATCAGGATTGGATTGAAAAAGGGTTGATGGTATTTTTTATTTTTTCGGCTACCATAATTGTTGCAACAATTATTTCGGGACTGATGAGAATAAAAGCAAAAGATTCGGATACGATCATCCCATCGTCGTCTATTATTGGTAATATAGTCAGGGTTGCTATTTATTGTATCGGGCTCATCATTGTTTTGCAGTCATTGGGAATTTCTGTAACACCCTTGCTTACTGCATTAGGCGTTGGTGGTTTGGCTGTGGCGCTTGCTTTACAAAATACTTTATCCAATTTATTTGCAGGGTTACAAATTATTGCCTCCGGAAAAATTAATCAAGATGATTTTGTAAAGTTAGCTTCGGGAGAAGAAGGATTTATTCAAGATATAACCTGGAGAAGTACCACCATTAAAGCGGTTTCCGATCATATAATTATTGTACCCAACTCAAAGCTGGCCGATATGATTGTGCTGAATTATTATTTACCCTATCATGATCTTTCATTTGGCGTTGAAGTGGGTGTTGGATATGAGAGTGATTTAAACCTTGTAGAAAAAGTTACACTCGAGGTAATACATCAAACGATGCAGGAGGTTGAAGGTGGCATAAAGGATTATGAACCTGTAATGCGATTCACAAATTTTGGCGATAGTAGTATTGGAGTTCGTGCCATTTTAAGAGTTGCTGGTTACACCGATCAGTTTTCGGTAAAACATGAATTTATAAAAAGGCTGCATGTTCGTTTTCAGCAGGAAGGTATTAATATCCCCTTCCCTATCCGTACGGTTTTAATGAAAAAAGATGGAGAAGTTTAAAGTACACCAATTCGATTTATACAAATTTTATACAATTACAAAACACTGATGTCTTCGGGGTTTTCAATTATAATTTGTGCCTTGCCTTTATATTCCTGAATAGTTCCTTTTATACAAATGTTTTTATCTTTTAATAATTCTTCCAAGGGTACCGCAAATTTCGAATAGTTTTTACTAAACAACACTACCGTTAAAGGGCTATTGGGATATTTATCTCCAACCGAAATTTGTGTAATGGTTGGCGTAGCTCTTATCCCAAATACTCTTGAACAAATGGTTACTTTTTTACCCATATTATTTGCAGCTTCCATAACATCAATACCATCTTTATATTTGCTGGTAACCTCTTTAAAATTCATCAAAGGGGCTGCTGTATAAAAAAGTTTATTTAAAATAAGCGCCAACCGTAACCCAGCTTTTAATAATTGTTTTTCTACCACTTTTTTGTTCTGCATCAAGTAGGCCTTATCTAAAGTAAATCCAGGATAATCGTAAACGCCATCTAATAAACTTCTGCTGTCTTTCATCCAGGCAACAAAATCAACCTGCTTTAAACTGTCGTCAAAACTCTTATATAAATCAAGACAATCCTGATCGGTGATATTGCCCAGTTTAATAATATCCTCATCCCAAAACCGGTGCAGGTTATGGGTTTTAAGGGTATCATATTGCACAATTCTTTTGTTGCCCCCTAAATCATCATCGTAGGCTGTATGCAAGGGCATATGCAGGTCGCCCATTAAATGTAGTAATACAAATAAGTCGGTTTGAATTTGTTGATCGCACAATGTTTTTTTATGGCTGAGTTCGTTATAAGTAAGGATCAAACGGTTTACAATGTTTTCGTCATTGCTGTTTTGATAAAGCTGGTTTTTTGGAAAATCGATATAATGCCAAGAACGCATAAAATCATATTCCTGATTTGATTTCATAATGTCCATCCAGTTGGCGGCTGTGTCTATCGACATTTTTCCAAGAATGGCTTCAATGTTTTTTCTAACATCATCCTTTACAAAACGCATCGCCAGTCTGCCTACAATGGCATGCCCTTCGGGCCCCCATGCAAAACTTTTAGTAACAGAAAAAATAGTAAAGAATAGAAAAATAATTATGTGGCGTAGTTTCATGAATGAGGTTTTTCAATTAAAAAAGGAAATTAAAGATACCCCCCTTTTACTGATTTATGACTATTGGAAATCTAGTTTAGCATTATGTTAGTAAATGCTGCATTAGGTGTACTTTATTAAACTACATTTTTACAATTAATCCGGTAACAATTGCAATTCCAATACTCATTAATGTTCCAATTACCAGGTACTCCGTTTTTATTTCTTGCCGGTCTTTTTCATTAAACCGAATAATGCCTTTTGCAGCTACCAATAATCCAATGGCCGAATATTGATTAAATACTACAAAGATCAAAATGATAATCCTTTCGGTAATGCCAATCCATTTGCCGGCACTGGCAAGGCTTTCGGCGTTCTCTATTTGGTCTCGCCACTGCTTTGTAAACTGTCCAATTAATATTCCTGCTGGTGTGGTTAGAAATATTATTGCTGTAATAATTTTCCAAGTGTGTAAGTCTTCATTTAAATGAAGCCACAAAGTTGTTACATCGCTCCAGTTT
>JANPAP010000489.1:0-2278 GCA_031429975.1 Chitinophagaceae bacterium | reverse complement strand
GTCGGCAACTGTTTGCATAAACTGGTGATCGTGTGTGGTAAGCATTACAATGCCCGGAAAAGTTAGCATCCCATCATTAAAAGCAGTGATACTTTCCAGATCCAGGTGATTGGTGGGTTCATCCAACATTACCACATTGGGATTTTGCAACATCATTTTACTAACCATGCAACGCACTTTTTCGCCACCACTCAACACGTTCGTTTTCTTTAAAATTTCATCGCCGCTAAATAACATTTTTCCTAAAAATCCACGGATAAAATCTTCATCTACATCCTTTGTATTGGGCGGAACAAACTGGCGCAACCAATCCATCAGGTTTAGTGAGCCGGTAAAAAATTCGGTATTGTCGTTTGGTAAATAAGCCGAAGTAATGGTGGTGCCCCACTCATAAATTCCATGATCGGCTTTCATTTTACCATTAATAATTTCGAAAAAACTGGTAAGCGCCAAAGGGTTTCTGCTAAGGAATGCAATTTTTTGTCCCTTAACAATATCAAAAGTAATGTTGCTGAACAATGGTTTTCCATCAATTAATTTCGACAGTTTTTCAACATTTAAAATCTGGTTACCCACTTCTCTTTCTGGTTTAAAAATTATGCCGGGATATTTACGATTGCTTGGTGTAATATCTTCAAACACCAATTTATCCAATGCCTTTTTACGGCTGGTTGCCTGTTTCGATTTTGATGCGTTGGCGCTAAACCGGGCAATAAATTCCAATAAGTCTTTTTTCTTCTCATCCTGCTTCTTGTTTTTATCAGATGCTTGTCTGGCGGCCAATTGAGAGCTTTCGTACCAAAACGTATAGTTACCGGTATATACTTTTATTTTTTGTTTATCAACATCGGCAACATGCGTACATACTGCATCTAAAAAGTGACGATCGTGACTCACCACCAACACAATATTTTCGTAATCGGCCAAAAAATTTTCGAGCCAGCTGATGGTTTCCACATCCAGGTTATTGGTAGGTTCATCTAACAATAAAATATCCGGATTGCCAAATAATGCTTGTGCCAACAACACCCTTACTTTAATATTTGCAGGGATATCATTCATCATTTGCTGATGAATTTCCTCTTTAACGCCTAACTGATTCAACAATTGAGCAGCATCACTTTCGGCTGTATAACCACCCATTTCCCCAAAATCATGTTCCATTTCGCCAGCCTTCATTCCATCGGCTTCTGTAAAATCTTCCTTCATGTAAATGGCGTCCTTTGCCTGCATCAGGCTCCACATTTTTTTATGGCCCATCATCACGGTATGCAAAACAGAAATCTGATCAAATTCAAAATGATCCTGTCTTAACATGGCCAGTCTTTCGCCGGGAGAAATGCTTACCGTGCCCTTATTGGGCTCAATTTCGCCACTTAATATTTTTATAAAAGTTGATTTTCCGGCACCGTTAGCACCAATCACTCCATAACAATTTCCTTTAGTGAAACTGATATTCACTTCATCGAACAAAACCCGTTTGCCATAGGCAAGGGTTACATTATTTGCACTTATCATAATTTTTAAAATGGGCGCAAAGATAAGGACTGACAGGGAATTTTGAGGAAGGATTTACCGATAAAAGTAAAAATAATATTGATTAAACAATGGCCACTTTATTGAACCACAAAAGTAAGTGGCTGTTTGCGGTACACATTAACTGGTTGGCCATTTTGCATGGCTGGTATCCAGCTGGGCGATTGGCTGATTACTCTTTTTAATGCAGTCTCCATGCCATACCCAAACTTTGTTTCGGCATCAACAGCTTTTATTTTACCATTTTTACCTACAACAAATCTTACAACAACCGGGTATTTTCCTTTGGGTGCACCTTGTTTTTCGGGTCGGAAAGTTTGAATTCTTTTTTGCAAATATTTCGACCATCCGGCCATACCACCTTTAAAATTTGCATTTACTTCTACCGAAGTGTACACTTTATTATCCTCTTCAATAATTTTTGACTGGGTTGTATTTTTTGAGATGGTATCTGCTATCATTTCTTGTGCACTTGCTTTTACAGACATAAAAGTGATGCATGCAACAATTAAAAAATGTGGCCTCATAAGTAGCAATAATTTGTAGTGGTAAGTTGTACCCAATATAAACCAGCATATTTATATAGCCAAAATAGTTTTGATTTATTTATTAAAAATTTCTTTTTTCTTTTTTATGTAATCGCTTTTATTTCCACATCCTAGGTAAAATAAATTGAACCAACATGAAAAAAATTATTACAATTGCTGCTGCAATTTTGTTATTTATCACAACTACCTACTCG
>JANPAP010000488.1:0-2805 GCA_031429975.1 Chitinophagaceae bacterium | reverse complement strand
TAATTTTTCAACTAAATCCTGCGTTACTTTTTCATTGGGATGTTCCTTTTTATATTTTTCAATCTGCCTGTTTAACTCCTCAACCTTTGCATCAAAATCCAGGTTGTTTAATTTCTCGGGCAATTCATTACTAAAAAACCGATCCATTTTTTTCTTTAGTTCATTAAAAAAAATACCGAGTAACAAACAAAGAAAATAAATACTTACAAAATCACGAATGATAAACCCATAAGTATACCAATACCAAATACTAAATATAAAAGGGATGGGTAAAAAAATCCATTGTTTAAATTTAGATATAAAGAGACCTATAAAATAAAAGCCAATACCAAACATGCCAAACCAACTGTTTTCCTTTATAGAAATTAATGGAACAATGATGGCAGGTACCAGGATATATTGAAGAAAAAAAACGATCACCTTAAATTTCATAATTACTATTTTTCATATCGCATAAAATGCAAAACAGGGTTACAGCATTTTAAATCCAACTAAAAAGCTTAATAGCTTTTCTATTTTTAAAAGAAGCAAAAATACTTATTTAATTATCGTTTGCTCCAAATTTATACTAACTGGTATTTACAAATTTTATTATTACAATTGCCAGTATTGTAATAATATATGAACAGAAAAATAACCAGCTTAACGCATCAAGTACATTTTACCATATCCAGCTTTAAAATACTGATCGGTCTTATCATCCTGGGCTTTGTACTTATCCAATGCCTTTCCATTTTGATTGGTAATTACTCGGTACAAGTAAACCCCATTACCTAATTTTTGTCCGTAAGCATCAGTGCCATCCCATTTATATTCGGTAATGTTTCTTCCAATGTGCAAATCGCTCAATTCTAATTTGGTAATTTCTTTTACCACTTTACCTGTGATGGTCAAAATTTGTATCCGGATATTTTGTGGCACTTCGCTGCCGGTAATTGTAAATACAAATGCGGTAGAAGTTGTAAATGGATTGGGATAATTGAGCATATTGCTAATCATCGGTTTGTTGATAACGGTAAACGTTACCCGATACTCTCTGCTACCTGCTTTGTTACCCACTTCATCCCTGCCCGAAACAATAAATTCATATTCGCCATCTTCAGGAAAATAAGGTTTAAAATCAATGGATGCCGTATTATCTCCACCACTTAATGTGGCCGGACTAAACTGCATATTATCTCCAAAGTAATAATTATGCAAGGAGCCATCGGGATACCTTACACTCACTTTAAATAAAGCCGTATCTGTCAACGCTAGATATTTATTTTCATCCTTTAGCTTAACCAAAATATGTGGTTTAGAAGCAACAATATCCCGGTTTAAAATATGTACGCCATCAAAAGTTACATCCAGCAAAGGATTGGTAAGATCGGCCTTAACAAAAAAATCTTTATAAATAAAGTTATTGTAACTGTATTGTTCCGGTTGATCATTGTCGGGGTTCACCACAACATTCAATGTATTTAAACCGGTATAATTTCTGGTATCAATGGTATACGCAATTACAATTGTATCGCCGGCAATCAATGGTTTCTTTTTTGCAATTGGAATAATTCGGGGTACATTATTCTTATCCGTAATTACAAATTTTATTTTCAAACTATCAAATGCCACCGTACTGATATTTTTAAATGCCAAAGCAAAATCAATCTTTTCACCCTGCTCCACGGTGTCTTTCATTTTAAATAAAATATTGGGAGCCACTGCACCTTCCGGAATATAATCGGCATTAATTCTCCAGAACAACAATTGAGTTGGTGTTGCATTTTGTTCATCCGAATTAAGCATTTTTAATTTCAATTGCGGATAAGTTATTGCACTGATAAATGCCAGCGTAGTATCGGTTGCCTGGTAAACAGTTGCCAATAAATCCTGGGTACCATTAGCTTTAATTCCGATTACTTGAATTTGGGTAGTATCGCCCGCAAGTACATCATTACTCTTTCCACGCCAGTGTAAAGCTGTCCAGTTTTTGGCAGGCCCAAAAGCCGGCGATTCGATAACCCCTGATGTGTATTTTGAAGCAACCGGAAAATTGGCATCAATCTGTTCGGATGCCGACAACCCCATTACCTGTTGAGGGTTGTAAGCCGCATTGTTTTTCCGGTAGAAAAATACAAATGGCAGGTTACGGGTAAAACTATCAATCTGTGTAAAACCGATTGCTTTTAATTTATGATACAATGAATTTCCGGAGCCTAAACTAAGTGTATCGTTTTTCCAGGAATTGATAAATGAATTATTAGAAATCCACCCAAGATTACTAACGGAAACGTACATGCCGTTAGGGATGCTGTCTAAAAAATCCATGGCTCTTTTTCTGTAAACCGGATCGCCATAAGGAAATTCAAAAATTTTCCTAGTGGCGCCATCACAAATTGGCCAGCTCCCAAAACGGCCACTGCCGGAAGTGTTGAAGTTTTTCCATGGCTGCTGGGTAGTACTATCGTACACCAAAAATTGTAATGACCCATATTTACAACCATATTGTTCAAACTGATCAAAGTCGAGTGTTACAGAAATCCGGTCGTAGGATGTAAATGGATGCAAGCCTGTTCTGATCTGCAGGTTTCTGTTTACCTGTGTAAACTTAAATACCCTATCATTATCTAATCCAATCGTTGGACTATAAGTGCTTTTTTTATGTTGAAAATAATGCGACTGGTTAAATCCAGAACTGCTGCCAGCAAGGTAAATAAATGAAAAAGAATTCCAGATATATTGATTCCCCGATGTAGGAACCATAGTTGTTCGCCAATAATATACAGTGCTATCGGTATAGCTAAAGTTTGTTGGATTAAATTG
>JANPAP010000487.1:0-2940 GCA_031429975.1 Chitinophagaceae bacterium | reverse complement strand
CAAATTATCCCTGAAAGTTTTTACTTCTTCATCACTTACAAATTTATCGGCAGCGCCATGGCATACCAATATCTTACCTTTTATTACCCCGGCTTCTGCAGGCAAACCTGCCAGGCCGCCATGAAAACTTACCACCGCTTTAAAATCCATACCAAGTTTTGCAGCAAACAAACTCATCGATCCTCCAAAGCAATAACCCATGCAAGCCATTTGTTTTTCATCTGCTTGAGGATACTCCAATATTTTTTTTACGGCTGCTTCAATCCTGTTTTTTGCCAACTGCGGATTGCCATAAAAAGGAGTGGCCAGTTCGCCGGCTTCTTTTGGTGTGGGGCCTTGTTTTCCTTCGCCATACATATCGGCAGCTATTGCGATGTACCCGAGTGCTGCAAGCATATCAGCTCTTTTTCTTACATACGCATTGCAACCCCACCACTCGTGTATTACCACAATGGCGGGTCTTTTGCCTTTAATGGCAGCGTCATAAGCTACATATCCTTTTAAGGTTACCCCATCGGTTCCTTGGTAGTTGATTTCTTTTCCTTTTATGGTTGATTGTGCTTGCATGATTAATCCAATTGTAAGGGTTAACAATAAAAGCCCGAATATTTTTTTCATGATGGTGTTTTTTGTGTTGATTAAAACGAATGGAAAATAAAAATTGTTCATTTTATTTTGCCAGCAACAAGTCGCTGTAGGATAAGGCCACAAAATCTGCCGGATCAATTTTAAATAGGCTGGCATAAAAATCGCATTGCTCCTGCAGTTTTTCCCTACCAATGCTGCCGTCTTTGTCAATGGCTTCTACCTCAATAAAATTACCAAGTGTTGGCAGGGTATCAAAATGAAATTTTACATTTTCGATAAAATAAATTTTTCGTTTTTTATCCACCACTGTTTTAATTCCCAATGCGGTGGTAAGAATTGCTTTTAAATTTTCGTCGGGCTGATGTTTGTACAATAATATTTTTGATGATTTGCTTCCGGCTGTATTTTCCCGAACATAATGTATCAATGCATTTTCAATATTTCCTTCCCTCAGTTTCATCCTTCCATTGGGCACATTAAAATAGGTGTCTTGCTGCTGATCTTCGCCGATAAAAATTGGATTGTGCTGCAGCAATATTTTTTCAGCGGCATCAATATTGTTTGATTTTGCTTTGAATTCGATATTTAGTATTGACATAAATATTTATTGGTTAAACGCTTTTAGAATGAATGATTGAATGTGAGGGCTTCAAAATAAATGAATGATTTTTGTGGTCTATTTTTTAATAGTTGCTTTCAAATTTTTACTGTTTTTTTCAGGCAGATAATTTTCTGCAGAAACTATTTTCTTTCCGGTTTTTGTTTCCAAATCCCGCCTTGCTTTTCCTGCAACAGATCCACCTTGTTTGGCTACTTTTTTATTCTCAGTAAATCCCTTTGGTTTTTTTGTTTTTACAATTTCGGTGGTTGAAGCCTCTCCAAGCATTGAAAAAATCAATTCAAGGTCATTCATATGGTCTCGCAGGTTTTGGCTTTTTAAGCCTTTTATATTTTTGTATTGAGCAGGTGTTAATCCAAAGGTAGCTTTTGAAATTTCGGCTGTTAGAATAGCATATTCCTGCTGCTGTTTTACGCCTCTGCTTTTCCATTCATCCGTTAACTCTTCTCTGATTGCAATACTACGCATCCGCTTTTCAATCCAGGCATCGGGGTAACCTTTAAGTTTGTAAAGCTCCCTTGTTCTTTGCGTTGCCAATTCCGGATTTTCAATTTCATCTAATCTATCCGAGCCAACTTGGGCCAACCACAATTTAAATGGTTCTGCTTTTGGAGAAGGTATTGATTGAATAATTCTAAGAAGACCTTTAGCGTTGGCACAGCCCATTTTTTGGATACCTCCAGCAGTTTCAACCTTAAGGGAGGGTACAATTTGTACCCTCCCTTTGGCGAGTTCTTTATCTCTTTGCCTCATCTTTTTGATGTATTGTTTTACATCAGCACTATCTGTAAGTACTGCAACAACATCCTGAACAGAAAAATACCATTTCTGTTCCAGTTCGTTCCAAACTGTTCTTATTTGTTTGCTCTCAAATAATTTAATATTCCCCATTTTCAAATTTAAAATAATGAAACTTAAAATGCAATGAATAGTTTGATTTCAAATCAACAATAAAAAACCGCAACATAATTGCTGCGGCTTTTTAAAATCAATTTTCAAATTTTCAAATCAATCCATCTCCAAATTGTTTTACTGTTTTACCAGTTTCAACTCATCAATAATATTTTTGGCACCACCCAATTTGTCGATGCACCACAATACATAGCGAACATCCACACAAATGGTACGGTTTAAATCTTTGTCAAATGCAATCTTGTGGCTCAATGCTTCGTAATTACCATCGAATGCAAGGCCAATTAAATTACCGTTGCCATCAATTACCGGGCTACCGCTGTTGCCACCGGTAATATCATTGGTGGTGATAAAATTTACCACCAAATCATTTCTTCCTTTATCGATATACTGACCATAATCTTTTTTCTTCATCAACTCAATTTGCTTGGCAGGCAAATCAAATTCATAATCGCCGGCAATATATTTTTCCAGTATTCCCTTGCCTGTACAAACATAATCGTAGCTCACTGCATCTTTTGGTTTGTAGCTTTTTACATTGCCAAAACTCACCCTCATACTAAAGTTTGCATCGGGATACATTTTAGCAGCGGTTGTTGGATTCATCTCCATCACGCCTTTTAAATAAGCCCTGCCCAATTCTGCATTTTTGTTTGTAAACGCCGAATAGATGGGTGCATATTTAGTTGTATAGTTTTTTACAAATGCAGCAGCATAAGCAAATGCCGGATCGGCCTGCAGGGTATTGGCATCTGGATTGGCAACAAATGCCGCCCATTTTGCATCATCCAAAAGCATTGTTTTTTCAAACAGGTCCTTTG
>JANPAP010000486.1:0-1913 GCA_031429975.1 Chitinophagaceae bacterium | reverse complement strand
GAATTAAAAACCAAATTTTTTTATGATTAATTTGGGTTATTTCTAAGTTTATCTGCTTATATTCTAATGAATTGTAGACTTATTTTTTACTGAATATGCTGCATTCAAGAAAAATAAGCTCAATAATATGCAAACTCGATCTTAATCTTTCAACAATTTTTTTATCTAATTTCTTTGCAACAGTTACATACTGAACTATATTGCTTTCTTTTATTGAAATGGAATTTGTAACAAATATTATTGGCGAAGAGTTAAACATCTTCGAAAAAAAATTTTCGGATGCTGTAAAAAGTAATACCCCATTACTAGACAGGATTATGAAATATATTATTAAACGAAAAGGCAAACAACTCAGGCCCATGTTTGTTTTTTTAAGTGCTAAACTTCATGCCCCCATAAATGAAAGCACACATCGGGCAGCAGCATTGGTTGAATTACTACATACCGCAACTTTGGTGCATGATGATGTTGTTGATGAATCTTTAGAACGCCGTGGTTTTTTTTCCATTAATGCAATTTGGAAAAATAAGATTGCGGTTTTAGTGGGCGATTATCTTTTATCAAAAGGACTTTTATTATCTACAGATAACAGCGATTTTGAACACCTTCGAATTTTATCTGAAGCCGTAAAACAAATGAGCGAAGGCGAATTATTACAAATAGAAAAATCGAGAAATTTAAATTTAGATGAAGCGATATATTTTGAAATCATCCGAAATAAAACGGCTTCATTATTATCTGCTGCCTGTGCTGTTGGTGCCTGGAGTACCAGTAAGGATGAAGCTATCAGCAACAAAATGAAAATTTTTGGAGAAAAAATCGGAATTGCTTTTCAAATTAAAGATGATCTTTTTGATTATGGATCAGATAATATTGGTAAACCAACAGGCAACGACATTAAAGAAAAAAAACTTACACTTCCTTTAATTTATACGCTTAATAATATTGACAAATCATCAAAAAGAAAACTCATCTACATCATTAAAAATGAAAATAAAAACCCTCAAAAAGTTAAAGAGTTAATTGATGTTGTAGTGAAAGCCGGTGGTATAAAATATGCAATTGAAAAAATGAATACTTACAGGGATGAAGCATTAAATATTTTATACGAATTTCCGGAAAATGAAGTTCGAAATGCATTAGAAAAATTGGTTCGATATACCACAGACAGGAAATATTAATTATAACCCGAAATTACAAATGACAAAAAGATGGAATCTTTTACAATCTGATGAAACAACTGTAAATAACTTACAGGAGGCATTAAAAATAAATACAACCATCTGCAACATTTTAGTACAACGGGGTATTACTGATTTTGAAAAAAGCAAAGCTTATTTCAGGCCACAATTAAACGAATTACATGATCCCAATTTAATGAAGGACATGGATAAAGCAGTTGAAAGAATCTGTAATGCAATTGCTAATAACGAAAAAATTTTAGTGTTTGGTGATTATGATGTGGATGGCACTACATCGGTTGCATTAATGTACCAATTTCTTTGTAAAATTTACGATGCAAATTTTCTTGACTATTATATTCCACATCGCTACAGGGAAGGATATGGAGTAAGTAAAATGGGCATTGATTATGCTGCTGAAAATAATTTTTCTTTGATTGTTTCGCTTGATTGTGGCATTAAATCTGTTGACCTCGTTGCATATGCAGCAACACTAAATATTGATTTTATTATTTGCGATCATCATATGCCTGATGATGAAATTCCTGCTGCAATTGCAATTCTAAATCCAAAACAAATTGATTGCAATTATCCTTATAAAGAATTATGTGGTTGTGCCGTTGGTTTTAAATTAATAACCGCTCTGGCAAATCAATTGAACCTTGATGAAGAACATTATTTGTGTTACCTGGATTTGGTTGCAACTGCAATTGCTGCAGATATTGTACCTAT
>JANPAP010000485.1:0-5739 GCA_031429975.1 Chitinophagaceae bacterium | reverse complement strand
CAACTGGATAAGTATGTGCACCAAGGAAGGTTGATTTAATAGAAAGCGCTGATTTTTCTTTGAGTTTTTTTATCACCCGCAACATCTTCAACTCCCCTTCTACAGTTAAGCCGTAGCCGCTTTTTATTTCGATGGCGCCGGTGCCCAGTTTACTTACTTCCTCTAATCTTTTCCAGGCGCTGTTAAACAAATCAACTTCGCTGGCTTCATTTAATTTATTGGCCGAGTTTAAAATGCCGCCACCTTTTGCGGCAATGGCTGCATAGCTTACGCCTTTTATTTTATCGATAAATTCTTCTTCTCTTGTTTTGGCAAATACAATATGGCTATGGCTATCGCACCAGGTTGGCAATACAAACTGGCCTGTTGCATCAATGGTATTTTTTGGTAATTGGGGCACTCTCAATTCCAGTTCATACATGTGTCCATAGTCGGCAATAATGCCATCTTCAATTAACAGAAAAGCATTTTCAATTGTGGGAAGATCGGCCAATGCGTTGCCTCTAAGCAACTGACTTTGCGTTCTTGTATTGATAAGCTGTTTGATGTTAGTGATAAGACTTGTCATGGAAAATTTACTTATACAATTATAATTTATCCCAAACGGTTTTACCAAATTGCTCCAGGCTTGGATCTCTGGCACCCATTAATAGCAACACACAATTATCCGTTAAGTGATGTTTTATTTTTTTATTCAATACATTCCGGTCTTCGCAAAAAAAGGCGTTTTTACCCAATGCTTTTATATCGTTTATTAAATCGTTGGCCGAAATATCTTTAACCGCTGTGCCCCCTGCATAAAAAATTTCACTCATCCAGATTTCATCTTCGGGCCTTAAAACAGCAGCAATTTCTTTTACAAAATCGTTTCTTAAAAAACGTGTTGGGCCATAGCCATGCGGTTGAAACCAGGCAATTACTTTTGCTGCAATGGGCTGGCAGGCTGCAATGGACGCTGCACATTTTGCAGGGTTATGGGCATAATCATCAATAAGCCAAACGCCTTTTTTATTGCCAATAACCTGGTGTCTGCGATAAATACCTTCGTACTTAGAAAGTGCAGCAGCGCAGGTTTCCAAATCAACTCCCAACTGATTGGCCACAGCAATTGCAGCCAAGGCATTATCCATATTGTGCCTGCCTAAAGCATTGATATTAAATTTTGAATTTTGAATTTTGAATTCAATAGACAACCTTTCCTGCTTAAAGTTTTTTGCAACATATCTTACGGCATCATTTTCATTTATTGAAAAATCATGCAGATTGTTTTCTGATAATTTTTTGGATAATAAATTTGATTGATTGACGATAAATTTTTTACTGTTGCTTTTAAAGATTTCAAAAATTTCCATCAGCTCATCAATTTCCTGGTGGTCTTTATCAATGTTTAATAACAACCCAATATCTGGTTTGTATTGAACGATGGACCCATCACTTTCATCGGCTTCAATTACCAGCCATTCACCATCGCCAACTTTTGCATTGCCAATTTTGCCCTCCTTAATAATACTTACCAATCCTGCTCCACTGATAATGCTGGGTTGTAATCCGGCAGTTTCTAAAATATCAAACAGCATGGCACTGGTAGTGCTTTTACCAGATGTACCGCCAACCGCAATTGTTTTTTTACTGGCAGCAATCATTGCCAATAATTCAGATCTTTTTAAAATGGGAATATTCAGTTGCCGGGCTTTTTGTACTTCCGGTACGGTATCTTCCACTGCTGTTGAAACCACTACCAGATCTGTGTTTTGATCGATGCCCTCACCATTTTGTAAAAAACATTCTATTCCCTCTGCTTCCAGTTTTTCTTTTGTTTCGTTGTAAACTCCGGGAGTAAAATAACGATCGCTGCCGCTGATATTTTTTCCGATACCCGCCAGGTATTGTGCAATGGCACTCATACCTGAGCCGGCTATCCCAATAAAAAAAATATGGTTCAACTCGTTCATGTTTTTGTTCATCGGTTATTTTTTAAACTTCAATTTTACAACAAAATGGTTTGTTGCAGTATTGTTTGCTGCATATTGATTTAAAGTACAAGAGTGCGACGCAACAATGTTTAATAGCAGCAATTGGCTGGTAAAATAAAAATAAATTAAGCCAACCTTTTTTTTATATGCAAACTTCTAAACGCAATTATAAATGCCGATAATAACAATGCAGCCCCCAACAAAAATGGTGCTCCGGGTAAATAAACCGGTGCACTGCTATGTGTAAAATAAAAGAAAAGATTGTTCATTACCAATGGGCCAACAATGGCATTGGCACTTTGCAAACTGGCTAACGCCCCCTGCAATTCGCCTTGCTCATTTGCCGGTACCTGCCCGGCCATTACCGCCTGTAATGCAGGCTGGGCAATGCCTCCAAAACAATACGGCACTAAAAAAACAAACATCATCCAGCCCTGGTTGGCAATTCCAAAACAAAACATGCCAACGGTATACAGCATCAGTCCTATATAAATACTTTTGTCATTTCCAATCAAAGGATTTACAATTCTTGTTAGTCCACCTTGTACAACGGCCACCAGTACCCCAACAACCCCTAAGGAAATGCCCACCATTTTTTCGTCCCAATTAAATCGGTACATGGTGAAATAGCTCCAGTTACTTTGCACTGCATGCGATGCCAGGTAAACCAATGTGATTGTGATAAAAAGACCGCTTAAGGCCGGATATTTTTTTAATTGTTTTAATGAACCAATTGGGTTGGCTCTTTTCCAACTGAACTCCCGGCGGTTTTCTTTTTTTAAAGATTCGGGTAAAACAAAATATCCATACAACCAGTTTAACAATGCCAAACCTGCCGCAGCATAAAAAGGAATTCGGGTTCCATATTTTCCAAGTAAGCCACCTACAACCGGACCGATAATAAATCCCAGCCCAAAAGCGGCACCCACCATACCAAAATTTTTAGCCCTGTTTTCCGCCACACTGATGTCAGCAATATAAGCAAACCCAGTGGTGATGCTGGCTCCGGCAACCCCGGCTATTACCCTGCCAATAAATAACCATCCGTAACTGGGTGCCAAAGCAAGAAAAATATAATCGATTCCAAAACCAAATAAGGAGAGTAACAGAATGGGTCTGCGACCAAATTTATCGCTCAGGCTACCCATTATTGGGGCACAAATAAATTGTGTAAATGCAAAAGCAAACATCAACAGGCTGCCATATTTTGATGCCTCGGTTATACCAACATGTTTTAGATCTGAAATTAATGCAGGCATCACCGGAATAATAATTCCAAATCCAATTACGTCAATCAAAAGTGTTATGAAAATAAAGCCGATTGCAGCATTCCTGTTAGCAGTCATTCAAGAAAATTTAGTGTTGCAAGTTACTTAATCAGCCTGTATAACATTTAAAAATCATTGCACCCTTAATTTTACCTGATAAAAATTTTGATAATTAAAACTGCTGTGGGCAGTGATTTTTGCATTTTCTGCCAAGCCAATTGCATAGGCAATGGTACCTCCGGTAAGTTGGATGGGCTTGATATCAATTATTTTTTTTAAAGAATCGACAAAATAATTTCTTGTATCGCAGGTAACATAATAATTTGAAAATGATATTTTATAAAACCGATCTCCATTTAATGTTATGGAACTGTTTAATGGCATCGTTACAAATGATCCAGATGCAGACTTTACCAAATTGCCTTTTTGATTAAATGGATTTACAAATGTAAAAATGATATACTCTGCTTTATCATTTACAAAACTGCGAACACTTAATAAAGCACCGGGTTGGTTGCAGGTTTGTGCAAAGCAATATTGTGTACTATTAAAAGCTACCATTAAAAATAAAGTGTAAATAATTTTCTTCATTACTATCTGTTTAACTATACAATTTAAACTAATTAAATTGTAAATAAATTCGATTGGTAAATTTTATACAAGAAACTGCAGGAATCTTTAATTATTTACAACTCTATTTACCCGCCTTTTAAAGAGTTTATCAGATTGATATATTCCTGCATTGAATCATCAGCAGTTTTACCTTTCATTTCTTCCCATGCTAAAAATTTTGCTTTTGCAACAAAATCAAAAGGGTTAGTTGGTGCCTCTCCACTGATATCCCCTTCTGTTGACTGTTTGTACAATGCATATAATTTCAACAATACATCATTGCCTGGTTTTTGAGGCAGGTTTTTACTTTCGGCAACAGCCTGTTTAAATAATTCTGATAGTTCCATGCTATACTTTTTATTTGATTTAATCTCTTTTATCAGTACAAGTGATTCATGCTTTTTTTATAATCATATTGCAGGTCTTCGTGCAAATCGGCCAGCAATTTTTCTAGTTTTTTTATTTGCGAAAAATAAATATTATGCAGCGCTGTACTGTTCTTCATGGGTATACCGGAATCTTTTAACACCGTACAAAAATGCAACAGTAACTCTACTTCTACTTGTTTGGATCCGGAATGCCTGCAATATTTAGTTGTAAGCCTTAATATTTTACGAATTGTTTTCTTTGCAAAATACAGGTTGCTTGTATTTACTTCTTCAAACAAATTATTGATTTCATTTTTTATCAAAACGATATAAGCCTGTTCATCTTGCGATTCAAACAAAAGGTAGTTCAACAATTCTTTATTTTCCTTTTTATATTTTACAAGCTTTAGGCAAATGTCTAAAAGCTCATCCTGTGGCAGGTTTGATAATGCCGATTTTATTTCGCTAACGGACGCTGTTTTCATATTTATTATCAGTGATATGATTAATCAAACTGTTCTCCGCAAACAAATAATTGCCTTGCAGCAGCAGTTTTTGAAGCGGTGACAAATTCAATTTTAGCAGTTTCGCCGGGCTTCACTACAATGTTCAAAGTAGATCCAATATAGTTCAATATAGAACCCGTTTGCGAAGGCGCTAATTTAAATGCAAAGCCATTTCCAATTTGAATGGTAAGCCCTTTTACATTTTCGCCATAAGCTATAATCGTTCCAATTACAATTGTTTGCTTTTCGGCTTTTACAAATACAACTCCATAATCCGGATTGGAATTATCTTTTACAGATGACAAACTGAAATAGTTGGATTTGATTTTTGATTGGGCAAGCAATGCCAAATTAAATAGCATGCAAATGGATAATACAATTGTTTTACTTTTCTTCAGCATCATAAATATTTTTTGATAAATGTATTGTATATTTTTTAAAATGAATTGCTGTATAAAATACTGCTGCTGCTTTCGTTTTATTTTAAATAATTTATTGGCTAAGCCCTTACATAAATCAATGCATTGCTTTATTATTGCAAACAAATAACTATCTATGAAAAAAATTGCAATTATCATTATCTGTGCATTTGCGGCTGTAACCAGTTTTGCACAGGTTTTCAAAACAGTTAGCATCGACAATCAATTTGCAGACTCATTGAATAAAGTTGTATTAGACTTTAAAAATAATTTCAGAAATATCCAGAGCCAACATTTACCTGTTGAAATAAATGCCGATGCGTATCAATCAAAAATTTGCCTTCCCGGTGCCAGTCATTGTACCATATTGCGGTATCATTCAGAAGAAGATAATTCAGCAAGTTGGCAGGCAACAATGTATACAGGCGACAGTTACAATGAAGCTGTAAAAATTTATAAAAAAGTTTTTTCGCAAATAAAAAAAATAAGCATTAAGGGGATTGAATCTGCTCCAACAAAATTTAAAGGAGATATAGAAAGCATTGATGAGAATGTTAGATTTACGGTTAGTTCGCTCAGGCTTTCAACCAGCG
>JANPAP010000484.1:0-7943 GCA_031429975.1 Chitinophagaceae bacterium | reverse complement strand
AATTTTCATTATTCAATAAAAACAATACTGGATTTGTTGGGTGCTTGATTTGAATATTGAATATTGGATATTGAATATTTTTTTTAATTTAAATTCTCAATAATCAACTAACAATTTTCAATATTCAATAAAAACAATACTGGAGTTGTTGGGTGCTTGATTTGAAATTTGAATATTGAATATTGGATATTGAATATTTTTTTTAATTCAAATTTTTAATCCCCTACGAACATTTCTAAATAATCAATCGTGAACAAAGAAGTAATTAAAACCGATTCCGCAGCAAAGCCATTAGGCGTCTATCCGCATGCAAGAAAAGTGGGAAATTTATTGTTTCTGTCTGGCATTGGAAGTAGGAGTGCTGTTGAGAATAAAATACCAGGATTGGAATTAGATGCCGCAGGAAATATTTTAAAATACGATATTGAAGCTGAGTGCCTACAGGTGTTTGCCAACGTGAAAGCCGTGCTGGAAGCCAGTGGCAGCTGTTGGGAAAACATAATTGATGTAACCGTTTTTTTAACCAACATGAAAACAGATTTTCCGGCTTACAATAAAATTTACGGCGAGTATTTTAAGGATGTGGAGGCATGCCGTACAACCGTTGAAGTAAAAAGTTTACCAACACCCATCGCTATTGAATTAAAAGTAATCGCAAGCATTTAAACTGTTTCTCGTTTCTGGTTACTCGTTTTGGGGTTTAAATTTTGTAGGGTTTATTTGAAAGTCAAAAATCAAGAAACGAGAAACAAGAAACAGAAAACGAGAAACAGAAAACGAGAAACAAGAAATAAAAAAGAATAATGCAATTTCAAAACACAATATCCTACGCCAAACAATTAGATGAAGCAGATGAATTAAAAAGCTTTCGGGCAAAATTTTACATCCCTCTTATCAATGGAAAAGAATGTATTTATTTTACCGGCAACTCTTTGGGCCTGCAACCAAAAACAACTCAGCATTATGTTTTAGACGAACTGGAAGACTGGGCAAATTTTGGAGTAGAGGGACATGTGCATGGCCGTAAACCATGGGTAAGTTATCACGAAATGTTTCCGGCATTGCTTTCAAAAATTGTAGGTGGGCATGAAGATGAAATTGTAGTGATGAACCAGCTTACCATTAACCTGCATTTATTGATGGCGAGTTTTTACAGGCCAACTAAACAACGGTATAAAATAATTTGCGAAGCAAAAGCATTTCCTTCTGATCAATATGCCATGCAATCGCAGGCAAATTTATTTGGTTTTAATCCCAATGAAGTTATTGTTCAAGTGGCTCCAAGAGAAGGCGAATTCAATATCCGGACAGAAGATATTATTGCAACTATTGAACAACATGCCGATAGTACAGCATTGGTTTTATTCAGCGGGGTAAATTATTTTAACGGACAGGTATTCGACATGAAAGCCATTACCACAGCGGCTCACAAGGCTGGTGCATATTGTGGTTTTGATCTGGCACATGCTGTAGGGAATATTCAATTGCAACTGCATGATTGGGATGTTGACTTTGCCTGCTGGTGCAGTTATAAATATTTAAACAGTGGTCCGGGTGGAGTGGCAGGAGCATTTATTCACTCAAAACATATTGCCAATTTCAGTTTGCCACGGCTTGCAGGTTGGTGGGGCCACGATAAATCAATTCGCTTTGAAATGGACCAACAATTTAAACCCATGCCAACTGCCGAAGGTTGGCAATTGAGCAATGCTCCCATCCTCAGCATGGCGGCACATAAAGCGGCATTGGATATTTTTAAGGAAGCTGGCAGCAATAATATTTTTGAAAAAGGGCAACAACTCAGTAATTATCTATTGTACATTATTGATGAAATCAATAACAGTTTTTCCGAAATAATTGTTGATGTAATTACACCTCGAAATAATAAAGGTTGCCAGATAAGTATGATCATGTTAAAAAATGGCAAACAAATTTTTGAGCAACTAAAACAACAAGGCATTATTGCCGATTGGCGGGAACCCAATGTGATAAGGGTGGCACCAGTACCTTTGTACAATAGCTTTACCGATGTATTTCAATTCGGAAAAATATTAAAAGAAATTATTGCCGGAATTCAGTAAAAGTTTTTTAACCCCATTAAAATGAAAAAAGAAGTTTGCATTATTGGCGCCGGATTAGTGGGATCGCTGTTGGCAATTTACATGGCCAAAAGAGGATACAAAGTAAATGTTTACGAACGCCGTGCTGATATGCGTATGGAGGAAATGTCGGCCGGCCGGTCCATCAATCTTGCCCTCAGCGACCGGGGCATAAAAGCATTGGAAGATGTGGGTATTTTGGATGACATAAAAAAAATTGCCATTCCCATGCATGGCAGGCTGATGCACAATTTGGATGGAAGTGTTGCCTATCAGCCTTATGGGCAAGAAGGGCAGTTTATCAATTCAGTATCCCGTGCAACATTTAATCAAAAGCTGATGGATTTGGCCGAGCATGAAGGTGCCACTATTCATTTTAATGAAACCTGCACAAATATTAATTGGGAAACCAACAGCATTTATTTTACCAATTCAATTTCGGGCAATGCATCTACGGTTACCAGCGAATTGATTTTTGGAAGCGATGGCGCTTTTGCTGCATCGAGGTTGGCGCAACAATTACAGCATAACCGGTTTCAATACGATCAGCATTTTATTGATTATGGTTATAAAGAATTGTGTATTCCTGCCGGACCAGTTGCTGAATTTCTTATCCAAAAAAATGCCTTGCATATTTGGCCAAGAGGAAATTATATGATGATTGCCTTGCCCAATATTGATGGCAGTTTTACCTGCACTTTATTTTTTCCTTTTGATGGGGATCCTTCTTTCAGCAGTATCGACACCAAAGAAAAAGCCATTGCATTTTTTGAAAATAATTTTGCGGATGCTGTTGCAATGATGCCAACATTGATAGAAGATTTTTTTGTCAATCCAACTTCTTCTTTGGTAACTGTAAAATGTTTTCCATGGATACGGGATGATAAGTTTACATTGATTGGCGATGCAGCCCATGCCATGGTACCGTTTTTTGGACAAGGCATGAACTGTGGATTTGAGGACTGTGTTGTGCTAAATAAATTGATAGATAAACACCAGGATAACTGGCAGGAAATCTTGAAAGAGTTTCAACAATTACGCAAACCCGATGCAGATGCCATTGCAGATATGGCATTGAATAATTTTGTAGAAATGAGGGATAAGGTTGCCGATCCAAAGTTTTTATTACAGAAAAAAATTGAAGCGGCCTTCAGCAAAAAGTATCCGGATAAATGGATCCCTGCTTATGCACAGGTAACATTTTCCCCACATATCCGCTACAGCGATGCGTTAAAAAATGGATTGCGGCAAGAAAATATTATGCAGCAAATAATGGCCATGCCAAACATAGAACAAATATGGGATTCGGTGGAAGTTGAAAATTTAATGATGGAAAAAATTTCTGAATAATTTTTTTTACGGCCAAAAATAAATATTTTTTTAGGTCAGAGAATAAAACAAAATATTGTCTGCCATAATTCTTAAACTTAATTCCAATGGATATTAACAAACTGATTGAAACTGAAATATTGTTGCGAAACAGTGCGCCCATCTCCGACTTTGAAAACTTATCAGCTGCAGCATTTCATTATATACTTTACGATCCTTACAATGAAAATTCGCCGGTTCATTTTCAAAATAAAATAGAGAACGAAACCTTAGATAAAGTATCCTTATTTAGAGTTGCCGAAGATTTTATTCGAATTATTGAAAGGGATAAATTTATAAAACTAACGCCATTGGGAGCTTTGCCAAAAAAAATAATGGTTGAGCTTTATGACAAGAAATATATTATTGACGAACTGATTGAATGTGGAATAACGAAACTTTGGAAAGAACAGGACTGTATTGCAATTATGAGTGCCAAAATTGTAACAGAAATGGCAGGGATTACCAAAAAGTCAAATGGGAAATTGACACTGACGAAACAAGGATTAACTTTTTTAAAGCCGGCAAACAGGCAATGGTTTTTTGAATTATTTATGGCGACTTTTGCCGACAAATTTAATTGGGGATATAACGACCTTTACACTGAAAAGCCAATTGGGAAAACAGCCTGGTCTTTTACAATTTATCTTTTAGGGAAATTTGGAAAGGAATATCAATCTGACAGTTTTTATGCTGAGAAATATTTGAAAGCATTACCCATTTTTTTAAACGAATTTAAAACTGGAGAGTTAAAAACGGACTTAGGGCAGTTTACAACTTGCTTCAGTGTGAGAAGTTTTGAAAGGTTTTTGGAATGGTTTGGAATTGTCGAAATACAAAAGGAAGGAACCAGTTTTTTTGACAGAAATTTAAAAATCAGAAGTACAGAAATTTTACCAAAAATTTTCAATATCGACCTTTAATATTTTTGAAGCAAACATAAATATTATTGGATCCAACAAAAGAAATTTATAGGTGTAATTTTTTCTTTCCCAGCAGCATTATCCAATTAACTTTGTTTTATGACCAGACAATATTTGATAGAACAGATAAAGCAGAAAAAGTCTTTTTTATGTGTTGGGTTAGATACTGACATTTTAAAAATTCCAGCACATTTACAATCCCATCCTGACGCTGTTTTTGAATTTAATAAAGCCATCATCGATGCCACAAAAGATTGTTGTGTGGCCTATAAAATAAATACCGCATTTTACGAAGCTATGGGCCTGAAGGGTTGGGAGGCTATGGAAAAAACGGTACATTATATTCCATCCACTCATTTTAAAATAGCCGATGCCAAAAGAGGCGATATCGGAAATACATCTGCCCAATACGCTAAAGCTTTTTTCGAAACCATTCCCTTTGATGCCATTACTGTTGCGCCTTACATGGGCGAAGACAGTGTAAAACCATTTCTTGAATTTGAAAATAAATGGGCCATCGTTTTGGGCCTCACCAGCAATGAAGGCAGCAGGGATTTTGAACAGTTGCAGTTCTCACAAATTGCAGCATCTCAAAATGCTGAAATGCTTTATCAAACTGTAATAAAAAAAACGAGCCAATGGGGCAACCAAAATAATTTGATGTTTGTTATTGGTGCTACAAAGGCAACCGATCTTGCTGCCATCAGGCAAATAATTCCCAACCATTTTTTACTGGTGCCCGGCGTAGGGTTTCAGGGAGGCAGCCTTGCAGAAGTATGTAAATACGGACTGAACAAGGATTGTGGCCTGTTGGTAAATGCTAGCCGTGCTATTATCTATGCTGGTAAAGGAATACATTTTGCTGAAGAAGCAAGGGCTATCGCTCTTCAATATCAAACAGAGATGGCCAGCTATTTGTAAAGTAGGCATAAATTTATTTTATTGATCTAAATAAAAAAGGGCTGCAAAATTGCAACCCTTTTTTTAAATCTATGATTACTTACTGTAAAGTAAAGTTGATCGTAATAATAGTAGCTTCGCCTTTATCACGGCAACGTTCGCCTTCTTCTTCGTACACTTTTAATACCACTTGATCTTTTCCGGTTGATGAAAATTTGGGTGTTGTTGCAGTTGTATAATTATACAGGTATTTTGAAGTAGAAGCATTTTTTACAATTTCGCTGATTGTATAATCGGTGGCTTGGGTTATAATAGTTGCTAAATCATCAGCATCTCCATAAGCACTTAAATCGAGTTGATAATTGGCGCCTCTTGCAAGGATTACATCAAGCGTTACATACTTGGTTTCTTTTTTACCGTGTTCTTTTTCGCAAGACGCAATAGAAAAACCAAGAGACAATATCAAGAAAAGGTATAGTAAATTCTTTTTCATTTCGATTAATTTTATATTTCGAAGATAACTTGTATTGAGTAATTTCAACAAATTAATTGCCTATTAATATTTTATTATCCAATTTTTAAATTTTTTATAAAAAAACCCCGGCCAAGACCGGGGTTAAATATTCAATTAAAAATTTATTGTTTAATTACTTTTCTGCTGATTACTTCTCCAGTATTGGTAATAACTTTTACCAGGTACATCCCTTTTGGCAGTTTAGCAAAATCCAAATGAGAATTAACCGAAGCGGTACGATTTACTTCAAGGGTACGTCCATTTAAATCAATCAGCCTTATTTCTGAAATGCCTTCATAGCCCGTAAGGTTGATGTTTAATTTATCCTGCACTGGATTTGGAAATACACTCATCATCTTCTTGCTACTGTATAGCGGAATATTTTCAATACCCCTTGTTGCAGTACCTAAGGTTACTTTTAATGTATAACAAGAGGTAGCATTATTGGCATTGCTATAACCATATACCTGGGCATAATAAACTCCAGCAGCAGCAGTATAACTGATGGTTTCGCTGGTAGTGCTTCCATTTTGAGAAATACCCACTTGCGTACCGGCATTGTTCAATAATTTCAAATCATAATCGGCCGGTAAAGTAGTTAATGTAAGTGTGATAGTACCAGCGGTTGTAATAGTGAATTTATAATTATCAATATCTCCACTTGGGCTAACCAACCCCGTTATGTTTGTATTATATGGTACTACAGCTGCTCCAGAAGTTGTTCCGTTAGTACTGTTATCATACGAGCTTTGACAACCTGTAACCGTAGTGGCAGTTGCAGTAATGGTATAACAGGTTGCACTGTTGGCGCCACTGTATCCAAATACTTTTATATAATAAGTGCCAGCTACCTGGCTTGTTAAACTAACTGTTTCTGTTGCCGTACTACCTGCACTTGTTCCAATTTGTGTACCGGCACTGTTGTAAATAGTTAAGTCGTAATCAACCCCAGATGGGCCAACTAAACTGTACACAATATTGCTGGTAGCTGTAGTGGTGATTTTAAAATAATCAATATCAGTAGTTGTAGAAATTGCAGCAGAATTTGTTATTCCTGAACTGATAGCAGCGGCTGTTGCCTGGGTTTCGTTGGGTTCAAATGCAGTGGCACAGGTTGATGCAGCAGTTGTTGTAAACTGTGCAGCAGTAGCAGTACTAGAGCCAGCAGCACAATTTGTTGTTACCCTCCAATCGTACAAAGTAGAAGCTACTAACCCAGTTAAGTTTGCTGAAATTGCAGTTTGTGCTGTTGAAAAACTTATCCAAGTACCGGATGCATTTGTTTTATAATCTACAGCATAACTAACGGCGCCGCTTACAGCAGTCCAGTTAATGGTTGCGCTGTTGGAACTAATCGCTGATGATGCTAATCCTGTTGGAGCATTACAAACAGCAGGAGCAGCTGTTGTAAACTGAGCCGCAGTTGCAGTTGTTGTACCCGATGGACATGTTGCACTAACTCTCCAGTCATACAAAGTAGAAGCTGTTAAACCAGAAAGGTTTGCTGAGGTTCCTGTTTGAGCTGTTGAGAAACTAATCCATGTAGAAGAAGCATTTAATTTATAATCAACCGCATAACTTGTTGCAGCTGAAACTGCCGACCAACTAACAGTAGCACTGCTTGAAGTAATAGCAGAAGCTGTTAATCCAGTTGGTGCGACACAAGGAACCAAGGTAGTAAATTGAGCAGATACTGGGTTTCCGGCACTGGATGTACAGGTAGCAGTAACTCTCCAATCGTATAAACTTCCAGAAGCCAAACCTGTTAAACTTGCTGTTGTGCCTGTTTGTGCAGTAGAAAAACTGGTCCAGGTAGACGAAGCATTTAATTTATAATCAACCGCATAACTAACAGCATTTGTAACTGCAGTCCAACTTACATTGGCGCTGGTTGTACTGATACCTGATGCCGCCAATCCGGTTGCATCGCCGCAACTTGCTCCAGCAGTAATAGTAAAATTTGTATTACTGATATCAAAGAAAATATTCCCTACTGCTTCAATTTTAATCCTTGCTGTTGTAGAAGGCGTGTTTGGAATTACCAATGCTTCTGTTCCATCATTGGGCGTACTTGCTGCCAAAACTGTTGGAAAGGTCTGTCCACCATCCGTACTCAATGAAATTTTTACATTGGCACAA
>JANPAP010000483.1:0-3671 GCA_031429975.1 Chitinophagaceae bacterium | reverse complement strand
TTCAGGGATAAAATACTCAAAATTTTTTGTGCTCAATTATTTGTTTGTTCAAAACAAAAAACTGCGTTGCTTAGTAGCAACGCAGTTTTTAATATCAAAACAATAACGACGAAATAATAGCATTTTAAGTCAATCTTACCTGTAAGTAATTTTATTCTTTTAATGATTACTCAATCGCCCAAGAATTGTCTTCAGCGATTTTTTTAATTTATCAATGGCTTCCGCTACCGATTGTTCATGTGTATGAGCATATGCATTAACTGCAATGGGCTGCATGCCTTCAAGCCTTGCTTCAAGCAAACATCTTTTATCATTTTGTCCATCCTTATTTCCGTTCTCATCAGAAAGATGAACTTCCAGCCGGGTGATTTGTTCACTAAACCTGTTTAATCCTTCAGTTAGTAAATCTTCCAAATCATTCCCAAATGCTTCGTTTATTTTAAGATTTTTATCTGCATTTAATTGTATTGTCATGTTGTTGTTTTTTAAAAATTGTTTAAGTATCTGGCAAAATTACTGCCTGTAATAAGTTAATTATTTTGAATGAAATAAGTGTTACACAATAATTAAAAAGCGATACAGCATTACTGTCATTTTTATTTTGCACTTAATCACTTATCAATGAAGTTGCCATTAAAAATTTCAGGGATTCTCGGTTGTTACATCTTGTGCTGGCCTCACCTCATCGGAGGTATTTTCCATATCTCTGTCGAATGAATATAAAGCATTGCTGCTCATTTTTTCAGCTCCGGCAATTTTTATTTTATTCAATAAATTCATTGCAAGCGTTTCTTCTTCTACTTGCTCTTTTACAAACCATTGCATAAAATTCCAAGTTGCCCAATCTTCTTCTTTCTGGCTCATTTTTACCAATTTATAAATGGCTTTTGTATTATCCACTTCGTGATCGAATATTTTTTCAAAACAGTTGCTAATATTTTTCGGATGCTCTGGGGGAGCTGGAACAGCTGCCACTACTACCTCAGCGCCTCTTTTTAAAATGTATTCTAATATTTTCATCATGTGGTTCCGCTCTTCCTGTGCATGCCTAAAAAGAAAATTGGCGATTCCGCTGAACCCTTGCCTGTCGGCCCAAGCTGCATAAGACAAATATATTTGAGAAGCATGTGCTTCTTTGGTCATTTGTACATTCAATGCTGTTGAAATAGTTTTTGAAAGTCTGTTCGTATTCATTTGGTCTTTTATTTTAATTGTGATGATTTAAAATGCTTCTTTTACAATTGATTTTTTATCCACTTGCAAATCGGCTAATTGCTTTTCGATGGCTTCCATCATTGGCGGAGGTCCGCAGAGATAAAATAGTTTATTTAATCCGTCACTGTTTGCTTTTATAAAATCTTCGGTTATTTGTCCATTTGTATATCCTTCCACTTTTTCATCTGATAAAATGTTGATGAAATTATTGCCTAATATTTTTTTAAACTCGGCTTCGAGTATAATATCGTTCTTTTTTTTGTTGGCAAAAATGAGCTTGTTATTGCCTATCCTTTTTTTTGACTCAAGATCTCTAAAAATGGAAATAAATGGTGTAACTCCTGCACCTCCGGCTATAAACACCCCCTCGCCTTTAAAGCTGATTGCGCCAAATACATCATGCAAAATCAACGCATCGTTTATTTTTAATTGCAGTAATTCGTTTGTTACATTTTTATGCGATGGGTATGTTTTTATAATAAATTCGAGGTAGTTATCTTCAGGCAGACAAGTGAAAGTGAATGGATTTTTCTTATCCTTCCAGCCATTTTTATTGATGGAAATTTCGGTGGCTTGCCCCGGAGTAAAATTGTACTCATTGGGTTTTTCAGTAACAAATCTCAATACATCATGAGTGACCTTTTCTATCAATTTTATTTTTACAATATATTGTTGCATGTAATTTTTTATTTTGAATGTAATTTCACAACACCGTAAAATTAAATCCTTTGATCAGGGAATGTGTTACACATTTACTTAAAAGAGTTACATGATTCATACGCTTACTCGTGTGCGTTTGCATGGTTGGTAATAGCCATGGGCTTAAGCATTCCAATCAGCTTTCAAAAAACGACAACTCACTATACCTTCACAATCATCTTTCCGGTATTGTCTTCTTGTACATTGCAAGGTCTCTTTCTCCCAGACTTGTGAGAAGGCAATTGCTTTTAGATTTGCTCCAATTAATCATATAATTTCCATGGCGGCATCGTATTCTCCACGGCGTACTGAACTATCGCAGTAAGCACTATTATACAAAGCTTGCTGTAGTGCCAATGTGTTGGCTTCATCGCCATGCCAGATATTCAAAAGCCGGTTGTAGCGTGGTATTTTTTATTATTTCGTGCATTTTTAATTATAACTCAAAAATATTTTGTGGATATACAAAACTGTTTTCATTAAAAACGGGGCAGTCTTTAAGGTATTCTTTAGAAATATCCAGCATAACTTTAGAATTTTCCCATTGAATTTCTTTAACGTGCCAAACTAGTATGAGTACTTTATGTCCACCAATCCAGTTATGTGTATCAATTACTAGGTCAGTAATTTTCCAAGTTTCAACATCAATGTTGAAATCTTTTACATGGCCAATATCTCCATTGGTTGCATGTATGTGGTAACCGGAGATGCTTTCGGTACTTCGTAAATGGGTATCCTCGTCATCGTGATTATCGGAAGTATCTGTTTCCTGTATCATTTCTTCATCTACAATCGGAAAAGGACCAGGATAGCCTCCAAAGCCTCCTGCAAAAAAACCGTTTCCCCAATAACTACGCCAGGGATAATGCCCATACAATTCAATTTCCTGTTGGCGTGAAATGGGTTTATCCGTATCAATATCGGGGCTGTTTTTTATTTGTTCTTTAGTAAGGTTAACCGGGAAGTTTTTATTTTCCCAATCTGGTGCCAATAGCGCCTGTGGTGCGATAAGCACTTTTTTATTGAAGAACCAATTGCCAGTTTCAATAACTAGGTAACGGATAGCCCAGGTTTCATCATCAAAATAAAATTCTTTTACTTTTCCAATTTCACCATCAGTGGCGCCTATTGTAAAGCCTGACAAGCTATTAATGCTGCGTTGCATATATCCTCTTTTAAATTAATTAAAGAATGGCCTTGTAGATTGTTACACAAAACTCCAGTATGTTTCTTCTGCATGAAAGTTTGTTTCGGGCCAATGGCTCATATCAAAACCGGGGGCTTTTTCAAGCTTTTCCCTACTTTGGTTTAAAATGAATGTTTTATTGGCTGGATCAACTTTAAGCAGGCCAAAGGGAATAGCAAAATGTTTTTCGTTGATGCTGAGAAAGCCTCCGAATTTGATGACAACATATTCAATTTTACCGGTAGTAATATCAAGCATGATGTCCTCAATAGTACCCATGTGTTCATCCTTATCATTATGAATTTTATCACCGATCAATGAAGTTGCCGTTAAAAATTTCAGGGGGCGATTAGCATTCTTTCCGGCGAGGTTAATACCTGTAAGGTTTTCTTTTTCTAATGTGTCCATTTGAATTTATTTTTATTGATTAATTAATATTATGTGGCATAGAGCTCCTTTTTACTTTTCAGCTCAATTTTTTTAAACGACTTATTTAAACCGCTTTCAAGAATCCTTTTCTTCTCCAGGTATTCCTCATTGCTAATAAGCCCAGATGCAAAACGTTTTTGCA
>JANPAP010000482.1:0-2472 GCA_031429975.1 Chitinophagaceae bacterium | reverse complement strand
TCAATATCATGTCCATCGTAAATGAGTATGCCATTACCAATTACTTTTTCAGCAGTACTGTTTAATTGTTTCAAGACTAAAACAGTTTTAAACCCTGCTCTGCTGCCTGCATATGCATGAACCAAATATACTTTCCCATCTGCATCCCAAAACGGGCAAGGATCAATCAATCCTTTTCCGGCTTCCACCAATATTGGTGCAGACCAAGGCCCCAAAATACTTTTTGATTTGATCATAAAAATTCCTTGATCAGGATCAGGATAAAAAATATAAAACTCGTTTTTATGAAACCGAATTGCAGGCGCCCAAACGCCGTTTCCATGCTGTGGTTTATCAAACAAAGCGATTGGTTGCAATTGTTGTAATGCATAAGAAATGATATGCCAGTTTACTAAATCTTTACTATGCAAAATGGGCAAGGCCGGTACTGCACTAAAGCTGGATGCAATCATGTAAAAATCATCGCCAACCCGTATCACATCCGGATCGCTGAAGTCGGCGTGGATAATTGGATTTTTATAAGTAGTAATACCTGATTTATTTTGGCCAAATAAATTTGCAGCAGCAAAAGAAATTATAATGCAAATAAATAAATTCAAGTATTTCATAACTGTTTTATTTTTTCATATAAGGTGTCCAGGCGCCTAAAATATTTTCCATACTAAATCGGTTTAGTTCTGCTTCTGTAAGTTGTTTACTCCAGCTCACTCTTTTATTGGTGTCGGCACCGGGGCCAACATTTTTATACTCTGCATACCTTGCTGTTGCTTCGTTTGCAGGGTTTTTCCAATTGTTCCAACCCTCGGCAATAATATGTTTTCCCAACTCACAACGAATGTATGTAACGCTGGCCGTTGGCGACCAGGGCCTGCCCAACGATACTTTATTTACATTGGAATCGGCGGTTAATTTACAATCAAAAAAAACAAAACCGAAAGGGATGATGCTATTGGTTGATGCCGCGGTAACATGGCTGTTTTTTTTACTGTGGATATGACATTTATTAAACACTGCAGTAGCGGCTCCAAAAATAAAATCGGTAGTTCCTTCAATGTAACAATTTTCAAAATAATGTTTTACGCCACTGCCACTTAAAAAAAGTACATCTTGAAAACCTACAAAGTCGCAGTTTTTAAAAGATGCTCTGTTTCCTTCTATCCGCAGCGCCACTGCCTGACCTGCTGTAAAACCGGCATTATTTTGAAATGTGATTTGTTCTGCATGAAAATTATTTCCATAAACAACAAAAGATGCACAAGTCCAAGTGTTCAACGTATCTCCATTTATCAAACGGGTACCAGCATGATCATCGTAAGTAAGTATGGTATTGTTTTTATCCTCGCCAATTAAAGTAATATTATTTTTTGTGGCATCTACAATCAGTTTTTCTTTGTAGGTTCCTTTTTTGATATAGATGATAGTTGCATGGTTGCTGTTGCTGGGAATCGCATCCAGCGCTGCCTGCAGGGTTTTATATTTTCCATTTCCTTCTGCATCAACCACTATTTTTTTTTGTGCAACAATGCCCAATTGAAAACATGTAATCATTAAAACACAACACAACCAATGTTTCATTATAAAATAGTTTTAATAAATAAGAGGCAACATTACTGATGCCTCTTATAAAAAATTTGATTCAATTATTTTACCAATTATTTCTTGGGCAAGAATCGTCGAATTTATTATTGATGATAAAACCCACAATTATTTCATGCGTATTTCTTGAATACTGGTTTAATGCTGAAGGAGCGATATCATAAGCATATCCTACATTAAAAGTATTAGAAACATTAAAACCTGCCATTGCAGAAAATCCTCCCAACTGATCGCCAAAACGGAAACTGGTTCCCAGCCATGCTTTATCTTGATATTGTAATTTAAAATTTGTAAAAATTTGTGGCGGCGTTGGCTGAATGTATTGGATCATGGCCGATGGCATCAAACTAAAATCATCATCCAAATAAAATTTATATCCTGCTGTTACAAAAAAGTGAGGCAAGAAACTTGAACCATATTTGGCATCATTTACAAACTGCATTTTTGCAGGGATGATATTCAATACCGATAATCCTACAAAATATTCGGCACCATACAACCAAAGACCGGCGCCTATTTCAGGTTTTATTTTAGCGATATCACCAGATGCATAACCAACTGCAGGATCGGATTGATTTACCGAACCCCAATCAATTTTTGTAGCATCAATACTAACCGAACTCATGCCCAACATAAAGCCTGCTGATAAAGTTGTTCTTGAATTTAAACCTTTGTGATATGCATACGTTGCATAAGCACCCCAGCGATTTATGTAACCTGTTTTGTCGCTCATGATAATGGCTCCCACTCCATGGTGTGGTGCCGGAGCAGTATACTCTTCCATGTAAGATTTTCCTCTTGGATTTTCGCCAGGAATCTGAAAAGATGTGGCAGATGTTCGATAATCTTTTTTACCAATAGGTGCCTGGATACTGA
>JANPAP010000481.1:0-3923 GCA_031429975.1 Chitinophagaceae bacterium | reverse complement strand
ATCCGATTCTTTTTGAACAATCTTTTTTGCAAAGTGGGTAATGCTCCAGAATAAAAATAAAATGGTAAATCCGCTTGCCAATGCACTCATGGCATTAACACCGGTAGCCGTATGTTGCGGATCGAAGGGGATCATAAAAATACGGCCAATCAACACAAAAAGCGGAGCACCCGGTGGGTGAGGTATTTGCAATTTATAGGCACTCGATGCAAATTCGCCACAGTCCCAAAAACTGCCGGTAGCCTCCATAGTCATAATGTAAACACTGCATGCAAGTAAACATACAATCCATCCCGTAATGTTATTTATCCGCTTATAATTCATATCGTAAAAAGTTATTAGTGGGCAAATATAAATAGTTTGAGGTTTGTAGTAGTTAGTTTATGGTTATTTATACTTTTTTTTATAAAAAATAAGTATCATTTTTTTAGCTCAACTTTTATAAAATAGTATTTTCTTATTTTGATTACCAGCATTTGTACTACTATTAAACTTCAGTGGCGTCGCACATTTCAAATGTGGTTTTTCAATTTAGCAATCTAAATTTTAAATAAATGAATCCGAAAAATTATTTTAAATAAATGAAAAAATCCCGGCAAAAACCGGGATTCATTTTATTAAATATTGATTTTACCTTTTATATTTTTACCACTTTTAAAACCTGCGTATTGTTTCCCTGTACAACTTTTACTACATAAATACCACTGATGAAATTGCTTCCAAATGAATACAATTTATTGCTTTGCCCAATGGTTTGGTATACAATTTTTCCATCAAAGCTATAAACAATTACCATTATCTTTTCTTCATTACCGCCTTCTACCATTAACCCAAAAGTTGTACTGGAAGGATTTGGATAAGCAGTAATTTTTAAAGCTGTTTTAATTGTTGTAACAGTATTAATTGGTGTAACTGCTTTCACAGAAGTTGTTACTGTGGTATCGGGTGCTGCAGCTCTGGCAAGATTTGTTACGATAGTTACTGTTGCTGTAGATTTACAACCCTTAGCATCTGTAACAGTATAAGAATAAGTGCCGGCAGCAACCGTAAATGTACCGGTACCACTATAATTTGCAGTACCGCCTGTTGCACTTACTGTAACAGTTGTAGTGCCTCCAACAACCGTAATAACTCCTGCTGTAGCAACAGCTTTTAAAGCCGTAGCAGGTTGTGTTGTATTAACTACAGCAACCGATGTATTACCTGCAGCATCGCTAACAGTAAAATAATTAGTGGCATTTATTTTACCGGTATTGTCCCACTCGGCCAAATGATTGTTGTTAGGGCTGTATAAAAACATACCAGTAATATTGGATTCAAAACTGCCAAATGCATATTTATTGCTGCCTTGTAAAACTCCACCTGCAGTGGCTTCATAAAAAACGATGTTATCAAAATAAGTAGTACCCGAAGCTTGCTCAATTTCAATTTGGAAGCTTGCTCCCACCTGGTTGGGTGGAGCAATAAACACAAACTCATGATCAACCCTGCCTGCTCCAAAACTTGCAGATTGTTTAGACGTAATGGTTGCCCAAGGAGTAAAGGTTTGCCTGATAGACACCTTTAAATTACCTGTATTGCTAGTACCCAAGGTACTGAACCGAAGCACATAATTTTTAGTATTGCTAATGTCTCCCACGGTATAATACATAGAAGTATAAGTATTACTAACACTGGTTGGGAATGATAATTTTAAAGACCCGGTGCCTGCAGCCACATTAAAATTTCCTGTACCGTTGTAAGGAGATGTACCACCTACAGCTGTAACGGTTGCAGTTCCGGTACTTCCATAACAATTAATAGCTACATTAGGGGCAGATGCTTTTAATGCACCAATTGCATCAGCAATAGTAACTGTAGCAAGAGCAGTACAGCCCTTTGCATCAGTTACTGTGTAGTTATAAGTTCCGGCAGCTACTGTAAATGTTCCGGTTCCACTGTAAGGGGCTGTTCCACCAGTACCACTAACGGTAACGGTTGTTGTACCTCCAGAGATGCTAATATTTCCAGCAGTTGCAGTTGCGGTTAATGCTGAAAGAGGTTGGCTAACAATCACTGGAGCTACGGCTGTATTTCCAGCAGCATCTGTAACGGTAAAATAATAGGTAGATGCAATTTTGCCTGTGTTATCCCAACTTGCAATCTGGTTACCATTATTACTGTAGAAAAATAACTGAGAAATATCAGTTTCAAATTGACTGTTATTGTAAAGATTATTACCAATCAATTGTCCTCCAACCGATGCTTCAAACACAGCGATATTGTCTACAAAAGTTGTTCCTGAACTTTGTTCAATTTCAATCATAAAACTTGCTGCATCCTGTGAAGGCGGCGCCTGAAACATAAACTCATGATCTATTTTACTGGTTCCATAACTGGCAACTTGTTTAGGAGTAATTGTGCTCCATGGAGTGAATGTTTGACGAAAGGCTACTCTTAAATTTCCTGAATTACTTGTGCCCAATGTACTAAACCTTACAATGTAATTTTTTGAAGAACTGATAGAACCAATTGTATAGTACATCAAGGTATATACACCAGAAACGCTATTAGGGAAACTTATTTTTAAAGAACCCTGATCTGTATTAACTGGAAAATTACCTGTGCCACTATAAGGAGCTGTACCGCTGTTGGCAGAAACAGATGCTGTACCTGATCCACCAAAACAATTAATATTTACATTAGAAGCTACCGCATTTAAACTGGTATTTACAGCATCTTCAATTGTTACACTTGCTACAACCGAACAGCCATTTACATCAGTAACCGTATAAACATAAGTACCGGCAGTTACAGTAAAACTGCCTGTTCCTGTATAAGGTGCAGTTCCACCAGTTGCGCTTACAGTAAGCGTTGTAGAACCACCATGTATACTAATTGTGCCTGCCACTGCAGTTGCTCTTAATGGAGCCAAGGGTTGGCCAACTACAATAGAAGCAGTTGCTGTTTTACCTGCAGCATCACTAATTGTATAATTATAAGTTCCAGCTGTTACTGTAAAAGTTCCGGTACCGGTATAAGGTGCTGTTCCACCATTTGCACTAATCGTAACAATGGAGTTGCCACCATAACAATTGATAGGAGTATTGGAAGCCACAATATTTAATTGAGGGCTGGGATTAGTGATCGTAACAGAAACCAATTTTGTACAGCCTTTCGAATCGGTAACTGTATAATTATAGGTTCCGGCAGGTACTGTAAAAACACCTGTTCCGGTATAAGGTGCAGTACCACCCGTTGCACTAACGGTTACGGTTGTAGTACCTCCGGATACAGAAATAATACCTGCAGTTGCAGTTGCATTTAATGCTGATGTTGGTTGTGATATGCTGATGGTTGCAGTATCGGATTTGCCAGCTGCATCTCTAACTATATAATTATATGTACCAGCTGTTACTGTAAAAGTTCCGGTACCGGTATAAGGTGATACGCCACCTGCAGCAGTAACTGTTGCTGTTGTTGTACCTCCAAAACAATTGATAGAACCAGATGTAACGGTTGCCATTAAAGGATTTGTAACTGTACTGGTATCTTTTACTAATATTTTACTTGTATAGGGTTGCAGGGTGATGGATCCATTATAATTTGTACCATCAACAGCAATATAGTTGGCACCCAATGCAATAGTCTTAGTACTGTTAGTTGCGTTATACTCAAACCTCAGTTGTGAATCCAAATCAAGAAGACTGGCGTTGGCTTCATAAAACTCAACATCATCAATATAAGTTGTTCCGGAATTTTGCTCAATTTCAATTACAAAACTTCCACCTGCATCTGTAAATGGAGCATCAAATAAAAATTCGTGCCCTTTTTTTGCAAGACCAAATGTTTTAGTTTGTACAGCCACCAGGTTATTATATGGAGAGGTGGTTTTGCGGATATATGCTCTAACAATTCCTTTACTTGTGGTACCCCCCGTATTG
>JANPAP010000480.1:0-2987 GCA_031429975.1 Chitinophagaceae bacterium | reverse complement strand
CACCGCCGCCGCCTCTGCTACCACCACCACCACCGCCGCCGTAACCGCCGCCGCCGCTTTTCTTGTAGCCACCGCCACCGCCGCCACTACCGAAACTGCGTTTTTTGTAACCACCTTCACCTTCTTGACGAGGTTGAGATTCGTTTACGATTAATTTACGACCTTGTACTTCGCTTTCGTTTAAGCCAGCGATTGCTGCTTTTGCAGCTTCTTCGTCTTCCATTTCAACAAAACCAAAGCCTTTGCTGCGGCCGTTCATTTTATCTTTCAGAATTTTAGCACTGGTTACAGTTCCAAACTGAGTGAAAAGACTACTTAGATCTTCATCAGTCATTGACCAACTAAGATTTCCTACATAAATGTTCATTGTAAAAACTTTTAAAAATTAAATAAAAACCTTAATGACTTAGTTAGTACAATGAACTGAATTCGGAGTTCTTTAAAGAATTCTATCAGCTAACGACGAAATACTAAAACCATTAGAGCGACACAAATGTAATAATTTATTTAAATAAACAAGGATTTATGTCAAAAACTTTAAATCGAAGGCTTATCCAGTATCATTTTCACCAGTCTTTCATCTCTTTTATATACGTCTTTTCTAAAATTAATTCTACCTGCAAAGGCTACCCAACTGGTAAAATAAGCGATGAATACTGGAAGCGGTTGTTGTAATGATATCATTTTTTGTGTTCCCCTATTCATGGCCGCATCAATAGTTGAATCATTCCATTTAGGATCGTTTCTTAAAAGATAAACTGCTAGTTTTTTGGGTTCTTCTAGTCGAATACAGCCATGGCTAAAATTTCTATTATCTTCTCCAAACAATGATTTTGAAGGTGTATTGTGTAAATAAATACTATGGCTGTTAGGAAATAGAAATTTCACCAAGCCTAATGAATTATTAGGACCCGGCCTTTGGCGAATGCGCCCATTATTCCATTCCATATTGTGTTTTGAAAGATAATTCCGGTTCCGTCGCATCGCTGGTAATATTTCATTATTGATTATACTGGAGGGGATATTCCAGTAAGGGCTAAAGACCACGTATTTTAAAGTGCCATTAAATATTACTGTTTTATGTTGGTTTTTGCCAACAACAACTTTCATACTAAAAACCAAGCTGTCATTTTGTACCACATGCAGTTTATATTCGGGGATATTAACTAACAAATATTCATCTTCTAATTTTACAGGTACCCACCTGCAGCGTTCCATTTTCACCATGATGGTTTCAATCCTTTTTTCAAGCGGATAATTCATTTCATTGATTAATGACGATGCTATAATTCCATCTGTTTTAATCCCAAACCGCTGTTGGGCATTTTTAACTGCTGCCTGAAGCGGCTCATCAAAAAAGATACTTTGATTGTTTTCTTTTAAATCTCCCATTAAATAAAACCATTGCTTTAATTGAACTATTGTTTTTGATGAATCATTTAATTTAAATCGTTTTTTATCGGTTGAAATAATGGGTAAGTTGTTTTTTAATTTAATTGCTTTGTATTTTTTTAAATACGATTTTAATAAATGATACTGCTTACACTGGGGTTCATTATTTAAGAATGTATTACCAGATAAAGAATCCAGCAATTGCTGATAACTGATTTTTTTTTCTGGGTAATAACCATTTTATCTCCTTGGTTTCAAGTTCACTCAAGCCTTGCCAAACTTTTTTAGCATACATTAAATATTGGGCAATAAGCATGAGTTCTAATTGAGATGAGGGCTGTTTTTAAGCAAATGCGGCTTCCATCATTTCCTTAAAATTATTCAGATAGGGCATGCTATAAGTAAGCCCTTCTTCATTAATATTTTCAATCCGGTTAAATAAATTATTTGCTGGTTCAATCATTCCATTTCCATCATACCAGGCATAGCTGAAATTTCTGTTTATATAAAATGAATCAAAATCATTTTTAAATATTTTATAAAGCGGAAAGCTGTCCAGAAATATTTTTAATACATTGCTGTCAAATTTTAATTTTGTTTGTGAACTGAAATTGCCAGATATTGATAAATCCTTAACTGATAGTGCAGTGTCAATGGCAGGTTTCTCTTGTGGTTTGTTGGATTGATTATTACAATTTAAAAATGCCAGCGTAAGAAATATAAGGGTAAATGGTTTGTATATATTTACTGTGATCCTCATAGTTTATTGTGGATTTTTCTTAAGATATTAATTTTTGTAGCTGATTCTTTTGATTCAGTGAATTGAATTTAATCAATATTAATGGAAAAAAAAACCACCTCATTAAGAGATGGTTTTACAAAAATATTGTAAAGAAAATTATTCAGCTACTACTTCAAATTCAACTTCAGTTTCGTTTCCGTTACCGAAATCAATTTTTGCTTTAAATGTTCCTAATTCTTTTACTTCGTCTAAAATGCTGATACGGCGGCGATCAATTTCGTATCCTTTTTGCTCTCTGATTGCACGTGCAATCTGAACAGAAGTTACACTACCAAAGATCTTTCCACTGGTACCGGTTTTAGCACCAATTTTTAAAGCACCTGTTTGAAGTGTTGCAATTACCAAATTAATTTCAGCCAATAATTTAGCTTCTTTCTTGGTTTGTTGCTTAATCTTCTCTTCTAATTGCTTTAAATTAGATGGGCTTGCTTCGATAGCCAACTTTTTAGGAATTAAAAAGTTACGGCCGTAACCGTTTTTTACTGAAACCAACTCATTGGCACCGCCAAGGTTGTTTACATCTTGTATTAAAATTACCTGCATGATTTTGCATTTTTACCCAATCTGCCTGAGCAAACTTTCTCTATTTAAAGGTTAGGGTGGTTAAAAAATCTATTTCATTAAATCTGTAACGTATGGTAAAATTGCCATTTGACGGGCTTTTTTTACTGCTGCACCAACCTTGCGTTGAAACTTCAAAGAGTTTCCACTTAAGCGGCGTGGCAATAATTTACCTTGCTCATTTAGGAATTTCTTCAGGAACTCGGCGTCTTTGTAATCGATGTACTTAATA
>JANPAP010000479.1:0-6082 GCA_031429975.1 Chitinophagaceae bacterium | reverse complement strand
GTCGGTTATCAAAGCGACTGAATTACCCAAATTTGCGCCCATAATAAGGGATGTGGGTTTCAACATTTCGGGCATGCCCGGCCCACCACGTGGCCCAACGTACCGGATCACCACCACATCACCTGGTTTTATTTTTCCGGAATTGATCCCGTTTATTAAATCATGTTCGCCATCAAAAACCCTTGCAGGGCCAGTAAACAATTCACCTTCTTTTCCAGAAATTTTTGCCACACTTCCTTTCTCTGCTAGGTTACCAAACAATATTTGTAAATGTCCCGTAGCCTTTACAGGATTGGCAACCGGAAGAATTATTTTTTGAGAATTAAAATCCAAATCCGGAACGTCTATTAAATTTTCGGCAACAGTTTTTGCAGTAACGGTCATGCAATCGCCATGTAACAAACCTTGTTGTAATAAATATTTCATTACCGCAGGCACACCACCAATATTATGCAGGTCTTCCATCAAATATTTTCCGCTTGGTTTTAAATCTGCCAACACCGGAACCTGATCACTGATGCGTTGAAAATCATCCTGCGTAATATCCACATCCACCGCTTTGGCCATTGCAATCAAATGCAATACTGCATTGGTACTTCCGCCCAACACCATGATGATGGTGATTGCATTTTCAAAAGCTTTTTTGGTCATGATGTCGGAAGGTTTGATATCTTTTTCCAACAAAATCCTAATCGCTTTTCCGGCATCTATACATTCTTTTTTCTTGGCATCGCTTAATGCAGGATTAGAAGAAGAATAGGGCAAACTCATACCCATTGCTTCAATGGCACTGCTCATGGTATTGGCCGTATACATGCCCCCACAGGCACCTGCACCCGGACAAGAATGTTTTACAATTCCCCTGAAATCTGCTTCGCTTAATTGCCCGGCAATTTTTTTACCAAGCGCTTCAAAGGCCGATACAATATTCAGATCCTCGCCTTTATAATGACCCGGTGCAATGGTACCGCCATACAACATAATTGCAGGACGGTTTAACCGGCCCATGGCAATTAAGGAGCCCGGCATATTTTTATCGCAGCCCGGCACCGCAATCAATGCATCATAATATTGAGCGCCACAAACGGCTTCAATACTATCCGCAATAATATCGCGGCTTACCAAACTGTACCGCATGCCGGGGGTTCCATTACTCATTCCATCACTTACGCCAATGGTATTAAAAATCAATCCCACCAAATCATTATCCCATACACCCTGCTTCACCAATTTTGCCAAATCGTTTAAATGCATATTGCAGGTATTGCCATCGTAGCCCATACTCACAATACCAACTTGTGCTTTTTTTAAATCTTCATCCGTTAGGCCAATGCCGTAAAACATAGCCTGGGCTGCAGGTTGCGTAACATCCTGAGTAATTGTTTTTGAATATTTATTGAGTTCGTTGCCCCCGTCCCCTAAAGGGGAGTTATTCAACGTCTCTATTTTATTTTGTTTAGCCATTTTAATTATATCGGTTCAGCATTTTTAATTTCTTTCATTATTAATACTTTATCTACGCTTCAATCGTCTCCATTTCCCTCCCCTTGGGGGAGGATAGGAGGGGCTGGGTCTCCTGCTCTAACACTTTACAGTGATAGGCGTGTTGTATGAGATAACATAAACTTTCATCCCATTCTTTTTTAAACTTTTTATTATCCAAAGATTCCAACGCTACTACTTCAGCAGCAGTTCCACAATAAAATGCGGCATCCGCATCATAGATTTCTTCGGGCTTAAATAATTTTTCAACCACCGGAATTTTTAATTCATTACATATTTCAATAACCGTAGCTCTTGTAATACCGGGTAAAATATTTCCTGTTGCAGGTGTATATAATATTCCGTCTTTTTCAAAAAATATATTGGCGCCCGGCCCCTCTGCAACAAAGCCATTTGCATCCAGTAACAAGGCTTCATCAAAACCATTATCCTTCGCTTCCTGGCAGGCCAGGATGGAGTTTACATAATGTCCACTCACTTTTGCCTCAATGTGAAATGCACCTGGATTGGGTCTGCAATAACTCGAAGTCATCAACCTCATTTTATTTACCAGATAGCCATTGGTCCACTCCCATACGGTAATTGCTAAAAAAGATTCTCTACCTTTTGATAAAGCCATATTGGCTGAACAAAATACTACAGGGCGTATGTAAGAGTCCGAAAAATTATTAATTTCTAATAACTCATAAGTCAATCTTTCCATTTCCGCAGAGCTGATTTCAAAAGGCATTTTCATAATGCTGGCAGAATATCTTAAGCGGTCGTAATGTTCTTTTGCCTTAAATATTTTTGTGCCATTGTTTGTTTTATACGATTTAATTCCTTCGAATACGGAATAGCCGTAATGCAGGCTCTGGCTGTATAAATCCATTGTTGCAGATGCAGCATTTACAAATGAACCATTAAAATAAATGATGGTATTTTCATTATAATAAGGATTGGCAGCAGCATTGCTACTTGCATTTCCAGTTGTTGTGTTATTGTTAGTTGCCATAATTTTATCAGCCATTAAATAATTATTATTCACTTTTCAAAAATCTCTTTAAGAAAATATATTTATATAATTGTTGATTTTCTTAATTCAATATTTGCCTTGTTTACTTTACGGGAAATATTATTACCAATATAATCACTCACCAATTCGCCGATGGTGCTGCACAGATAATAATTTATGGGTTCAATATCTTTTGAAACAAAATTATTTTGCAATGACCAGTCTACCGCTTCACGTACCAATGCTGCTTCTTCTTTTAAATCAAAATAATCCAACAACATAGCGGCAGATAAAATGGAACCTACCGGATTGGCAATATCTTTTCCGGCTGCCTGCGGATAAGAGCCATGGATGGGTTCGAACAACGCCGATCTAGTGCCCACAGATGCCGATGGCAATAAACCCAACGAGCCACTGATAACACTGGCTTCATCGCTGATGATATCGCCAAACATATTTTCGGTAAGGATTACATCAAACTGTTTTGGGTTGAGTATAATCTGCATGGCGGCATTATCTACATACAAAAAATCGAGTGTAACATCCGGGTATTGATCCGCCATTTCCTTCACTGTTTTTCTCCAAAGCCGGGATGTTTCCAACACATTGGCTTTATCAACCAAGGTTAGTTTTTGATTTCTTTTTTGTGCTGCCTGAAATGCCAGGTGGGCAATGCGTTCAATTTCTTCCTTGCTGTAAATACATTCGTCGGATGCAACCGTACCTTCAGCATTGATTTCTTTTTTTCCAAAATAAATACCACCCGTTAACTCCCGGTAAATAATAAAATCTACGCCTTCAATATTTTTTGTTTTTAGTGGCGACAAATGGTGCAAACTTGGGTAGGTGGTTACCGGCCGGATATTTGCAAACAATTGCAATGCTTTTCGCAAACCCAGCAAACCCTGTTCTGGCCTTACTTTGGCGCTGGGATCGTTATCATATTTTGGATGACCGATGGCGCCAAACAAAATGGCATCGCTATCCAGGCAAGCATCAATTGTTTCCGATGGCAGTGCCAAACCGGTTTTATCAATGGCATCGGCACCCAGTAAAGAGTAGGTAAAAGTAAATTGGTGACCAAAATGATCGGCAACCGCTTTTAAAACTTTTACGGATTGGCGGGTAACTTCGGGACCAATTCCGTCGCCTTCAATAACTGCAATTTTTTTTGTGATGCTCATAATTTAATTTGTAAGATTTTTTTCAAAGGCAATAATTTCTTCCTTGATGCTGAGTAAATAATCAATGTCATCAAAGCCATTCAACAGGCAATTTTTTTTATAGGAATTGATTTCAAAAATTTCTGTATCTCCAGTTGCATCAATTTTTATAGATTGATTTTTTAAATCGATGGTTAGTGTTGACAGGTTATTTTGTGCAACTATTTTTTGCAGAAATGTTTCCGAAACGGTTACTGGTAATACGCCATTATTTAATGCATTGTTTTTAAATATATCGGCAAAAAAACTGGACACAACTACTCTGAAACCATGATCCAGCAAGGCCCAGGCCGCATGCTCCCGGGAAGAGCCACATCCAAAATTTTTTCCGGCCACTAAAATTTCTCCTTTGTATTGGGGCTGATTTAATACAAAATCTGATTTTGGTTTTGTTACATCATCCGCTTCGTATCTCCAATCTCTAAAAAGATTTTTTCCAAATCCATCCCGGGTAGTTCCTTTTAAAAAACGGGCAGGGATGATCTGGTCGGTATCAATATTCTCTACCGGCAAGGGAACAAAAGTTGATTGTATAATTGTAATTGCTTTCATTGTTTTTAGCCTCACCCTCGTTCCCTCTCCAAAAGAGAGGGAACGAGGGCATTTGTTTTAAAATTTATCTTATGTTGTGACGTTTCAGATTTATCAATTTTTCATCAATTTAATAATTCCCTCACATCTGTTACATAACCTGTGATAGCCGCTGCTGCAGCGGTTAACGGACTGGCTAATAACGTTCTTGCACCGGCACCCTGCCTGCCTTCAAAATTTCGGTTGCTGGTACTTACACAATATTTTCCTGCCGGAATTTTATCTTCATTCATACCCAAACATGCCGAGCAACCGGGCTGCCTTAATTGAAAACCAGCAGCCGAAAATATTTTATCAATCCCTTCTTCAATGGCTTGTTTTTCTACCTGTTTACTACCCGGTACAATCCATACTTCTACATCATCGGCTTTTGTTTTTCCTTTTACAAAATCGGCCACCAACCGTAAATCTTCAATTCTTGAATTGGTGCAACTGCCAATAAAAACATAATCTACTTTATGGCCTTTTATTTTTTCGCCCTGCTGTAAGCCCATGTAGGCAAGGGATTTATTTAAACCAGCTTTATCGTTTTCATTAACCGTTAGTGTTGTAGGTATCGCTGCATTTACACTAATGCCCATTCCCGGATTAGTACCGTAAGTAATCATGGGTTCAATATCGGCTGCATTAATATTTATTTCTTCATCAAAAACAGCATCCGCATCTGTAAAAAATGCTTTCCATTGTTGCAAGGCATTTTCCCATGCTTCATTTTGCGGCGCAAATGTTCTGCCTTTTAAATAACTGAATGTGGTTTCATCCGGTGCAATCATTCCTCCCCTTGCACCCATCTCAATACTCATATTGCAAATGGTCATCCTGGCTTCCATACTTAACGAACGGATGGCCGTTCCTGCAAATTCTACAAAGTAACCGGTGGCACCGCTTGCAGAAATTTTTGAAATAATATACAGGATAATATCTTTTGATAAAACGCCCTTACTCAACTCGCCCTCTACATTTATCCGCATGGTTTTGGGTTTGCTTTGTAACAGGCATTGCGATGCAAAAACCATCTCTACTTCGCTGGTACCAATACCAAATGCAATGCAGCCAAATGCGCCATGGGTGCTGGTATGGCTGTCGCCGCAAACAATCGTCATGCCTGGTTGGGTTATGCCCAACTCCGGACCGATTACATGAACGATACCCTGGTAAGCATGTCCCAACCCATACAATTCTATACCATGATTTTTACAATTTTCAATCAATTGATCAACCTGTATCCGCCCCAATTCGTCCTTGATTGGCAAGTGCTGATCTTGGGTAGGCACATTGTGATCGGCGGTGGCAACAATTTGCTGAGGCCTTAATAATTTTAAGCCACGGTTTTCAATTCCTTTAAAAGCCTGTGGTGAGGTTACTTCATGAATAAAATGCTTATCAATATACAATACCTGCAAACCGCCATCAATCGTTTTTACGATATGTCTGTTCCAGATTTTTTCAAATAAAGTTTGTGCCATGAATATTTATTTTCTCAACTATTTCTTAAATTTTATTTTAAGCCATTAAGGATTCTCTTGCTTTAAACTGTTCTGCCATCATTTGCAGGTCGTTGTCTTCCACTTCCCTTTTACTGTCGGCAATTTTTACAAATTCTTCATACAAAGTATCTACATCATTGCGGTTAAACTGGTGCCCCAATTTTTGAAATCGAAAGGCCAATGCACTGCGGCCACTCCTTGCCGTTAGTACAATCTTTGAAGCATCGGCACCAACTTCTAATGGATTTATAATTTCATAAGTAAGTGCATCTTTTAAAAATCCA
>JANPAP010000478.1:0-3924 GCA_031429975.1 Chitinophagaceae bacterium | reverse complement strand
GTTGAATTGTTTTATGGTTAAATTGTTTTTACGAAAATCTATTTATACAAACATAATTAAAACTAAGGCATAGCATTTACAAATTGTAACCGCTTAGGTTTTTAAAATGGCCGTTGAGTTTTATCTTTTTTTTGAGCAATTCCATTTCGGATACTACTGGCAGTACTTTTATAATATGTTGCTTTAAATATTCTATCCGTTGTTGCTCTTGCAGCAATTGTAAAAATTCATATTCTTCCTGCAAACTCATGCCGGCATGATGAGCAATATCGTAACAGCAAAGTTCATCAGCTGTTTTTTTAAAGGCCTTATTTATTTTTAATGCCGCATGCAATTTTTTTATCGCTTTCACTAATAATTGCATGGCTGCTTTATTGCCGCTTAAATTGTTATTGGGATAATTTACAATTGCGCCATTATATAATTTATCGGGTAGCACTTTTACCATTTCCAACACTACAAAAATTTTGTCACCCTTGGTTTTAATATCCATCTCTCCATTATCGTAAAGTTTTGAAACCTCAACAATTTCCATCAAGGTTCCCATTTCATTTATATGATTATTAATTACAGTTGGAATTCCAAATTGTTTTTTTTGGTTGATGCAATCCGTAATTAATTCTTTATACCTTGGTTCAAAAATATGCAGGTTTAACTCCTCGCCGGGAAATACCACAATGCCTAAAGGAAATATCGGAATAAAATTCGTCATTGATTTTTAGTTGGATAAATTCAAAAGTAAAAATTCAAAACCAAAAAATCAATTTACTATTTCCACATATATTCTACTGATCACTGATCACTTTTGAATTTTGAATTTGGAAAATGAATGAATAACCTTGAATTTTGTTTGATGTGGCAACAATACCTGCAGCAAATACAACAAGGCAATACTAAAAGCTTAGCCCGTGCAATTTCGTTGGTTGAAAATGAAGTGCAGGGTTATGAAGAATTGCTGCAAACTTTGCCTGCATCCACAACTCCTGTAATTGGCGTAACAGGCCCACCTGGTGCCGGAAAAAGCACCTTGGTAGATGCACTGATTGAAAAGATTGTAACTGCCGGGAATAAGGTTGCAGTAATCTGTGTAGATCCATCATCACCTTTTAATTTAGGAGCACTTTTAGGCGATCGTATCCGCATGAGTGAATGGTACAATCATCCCAATGTATTCATTCGATCTTTGGCTACAAGAGGCTCTCTTGGCGGCTTACATCCAAAAATTATTGAGATAAGCGACTTGATGAAAGCCGCTCCTTTTGATTTTATTATTGTAGAAACCGTAGGTGTTGGCCAAAGTGAAATTGAAATTGCAGGCTTGGCAGATGTAACAGTTGTAACTGTTGTACCTGAAGCCGGCGATGAAGTGCAAACCATGAAAGCCGGCCTGATGGAAATTGCCGATATTTTTGTAGTAAATAAAAGCGACCGCCCCGATGCCGATTTGTTTGTAAAAAATTTAAACATGATGCTGGCGCCTGCATTTAATAAAAAACAAGCACCCATTCCTGTGATAAAAACTATTGCATTACAAAAAACCGGGATTGAAGAATTGATGATTGCAATAAAAAATCAACTGACAGGAATTGCTGAAAATGATGCAACAAAAAATGAAAAACGATATTGGTTACTTGCTGAAAAAGCTTTTCATTTGATACAGCAAAAAAGAATGGGGGATATTAACAAAGAAACTTTAAAAAACAAAATAGCATTGGCTGGAAATAATTTTAATTTATACCAATTTATAAAAAATTACAGCCCCTATTTTCAATAATATTTTAAACCGACCGGTCACTCTTCCACCAGCGGTATCCAATAATTCCTACAATTAAAAAAGGCGCCAGCATTAAATATAATATACCGCTGTTTAAGCCCTGGGCAGGCTTTTCACCCAATTGCTGGGCTGTTTTTGTACACATGGCGCATTGAGAAAACAATACGCCCGTTTGAAAAAGCAGTACGCAACAACAGCATATTATTTTTAGAAAAAACTTTTTCACTTTTTAAGATTGATGCTGCAAAAATAAGCATTATCAGATGGAAGTATTACAACCGATATGGTAAAGGGTGTATTTAAAATTGTTGCAGTTCTATAAAGGGTTGCCAACCATTTATAAAGCGTATTTGGTTTAAAGGAACCTACCCAAGGTTGGCAACCCTTTCGACAATTTTAAATGCACCCTATGGTAAATTGGTTTTGAAAAAATGAAATAAAAAAAACAACCTCAACAGGTTGCTTTTTTGAAAAATATAAAACTAACTTAAGTAAAAAAAATTATTGCTTAAGCAGGTTGCTGACTTATTGATTTGTTTACACGCTTGCGATCATCTTCATTCAAGATAACTTTTCTTAAACGAATACTTTTTGGAGTTACTTCAATACACTCATCTTGTTGAATATATTCCATACACTCTTCAAGGCTCATCTGAATTTTTGGAGCTGCTTTAGAAGCATCATCTGTTCCGCTTGCACGGTGGTTGGTTAATTTTTTTGGCTCCGTAGCATTTACTACTAAATCGCCTGGCTTAATATGCTCCGCAATAATTTGACCTGCGTAAACATCTTGTCCCGGATCTACAAAGAAACGGCCTCTTTCTTGTAATTTATCAATAGAATACCCAGTTGTTTTTTCGGTTGTTTTACTTAATAAAACGCCATTATTTCTTCCGGGAATTGAACCTTTCCAAGGTTTGTATTCTGCAAAACGATGGGCCATTACAGCTTCGCCGGCAGTACTGGTAAGCATATTGCTTCTCAATCCAATCAAACCTCTTGAAGGAATATCAAATTCCAAATGTTGCATTTCACCTTTGGTTTCCATTACCAACATTTCGCCTTTACGTTGCGTAACCAAATCAATTACTTTACCGCTATATTCTGCTGGTACATCAACTACCAATACTTCATATGGCTCGTGTTTTGAACCGTTAATTTCTTTTACTAAAACTTGTGGTTGCCCAATGGTAAGCTCAAATCCTTCCCTACGCATGGTTTCAATTAAAATACCCAAATGCAAAATGCCACGTCCATAAACATTAAAGCTATCAGCACTTTCACTGTCTTCAACTTTTAAAGCCAGATTTTTTTCTGTTTCTTTCATCAAACGATCACGTAGGTGACGGCTGGTTACAAACTTTCCTTCTTTACCAAAAAATGGTGAGTTGTTAATACCAAACAACATACTCATGGTTGGTTCATCCACACTAATAGTTGGTAACGCTTCTGGATTATCAACATCGGCAATAGTATCGCCAATATTAAAATTCTCTAAGCCAACCACTGCACAGATATCACCGGCAAAAACTTCCGTTACTTTCTTTTTGCCCATCCCTTCAAACACATACAATTCTTTTATCTTCATTTTTTTATTACTGCCATCGGCCTGTAATAAAGCGATCTGTTGATTTTCTTTGATGCTGCCACGGGCAACTTTACCTACTGCAATCCTTCCTAAAAAAGAAGAATAATCCAATGAGGTAATCTGCATTTGCGAAGGACCTTCATTTATTTTTGGTTCTGGAACATGCTCCAAAATCGCATCCATTAATGGAAAAATATTATCCGTTTCAGTTATCGAAGTATTCATCCAGCCATTCTTGCTGCTGCCGTAAATGGTTGGAAAATCCAATTGCTCTTCTGTAGCATCAAGGTTAAAAAACAATTCAAAAACTGCATCGTGTACTTCATCCGGACGACAGTTTGGCTTATCCACTTTATTAATAACTACTATTGGGTGTAAGCCCAATGCTAATGCTTTTTGTAACACAAAACGGGTTTGTGGCATAGGCCCTTCAAATGCATCTACCAACAACAACACGCCATCAGCCATTTTTAAAACCCTTTCTACCTCACCACCAAAATCCGAGTGACCAGGAGTATCTATCACGTTTACTTTAACACCTTTATAGGCTACCGAGATGTTT
>JANPAP010000477.1:0-3608 GCA_031429975.1 Chitinophagaceae bacterium | reverse complement strand
CAGATCCTTCACTGCGTTCAGGATGACAGCAAAGTTCAGCATGACAGCATTTATCAACACGTAAATTTTTTAAACCTCATCATTTAAAAACCTCCAATCAGGATTTATTGAATTTATTAATGCTTCTTTTTTTTCTCTGCGCCATCCTTTAATTTCCTTTTCCCTAGCAATGGTATTTTGAATCCAATCGTATTGTTCGTACAACAGCAAAAAGTAAGCATTGTATTTTCCTGCGAAAGAAATATGCCGGAATGGTTTTGCATTTTCAAAATGTTCAGCGAGTCTTTTGTAAAGATCATTTGTTACCGCGGTATACAAAACTGTTTTGTTTTTATTGGTAGTGATGTACACATAATAATGATGGGTATCTGAAGTTTTCATGATGCTGTTTTTAAGATGTTGAATAAATGCGGTCATTCCGAGAAGTGTTGTCATCCCGAGGAACGAGGGATCTGTTGGGCATTGGAACAAAAGCCCAACAGATACTTCACTGCGTTCAGGATGACAGCATCGTTCAGGATGACAGGGAATCCTCCTAAAATAAAAAATCTTCCATCAAAATAGAATTCCATTTAAACACATTCTTTATTTTTTCAACCCAATCTAAATTCCCTTATTTTTGCGGCATGACAATCGAGCATTTAAAAACTATAAGAGACCGTGTACTCGTCTTGAGGAGGTTTCTTTGACGTCGCTAATCGACATAATAAAATAACAGAAGACAAACAACTTTCACTCAGCTCCGGTTTTTGGGATGATAATATCCGGGCCACTTCCATTTTAAAGGAAATAAAAAATAATGAATATTGGGTAGGTCTTTTTGATTCCACCAATGATTCGGTGGAAGACTTTGCCGTACTTTTTGAATTCTGGAAATCAGGCGATGCCACTGAAGAAGAAACCAAAGAAGCTTATACAAAAGCCTTACAGCAAATAGAAGATGCTGAGTTTAAAAGCACCCTCAACCAACCCGAAGATGAATTGCCTGCAGTGATGCAAATCAATTCTGGGGCAGGCGGTACCGAGAGTCAGGACTGGGCACAGATGCTGGCACGTATGTACCGCATGTACGGCGAAAAGCAGAGATGGAAAGTTACTGAACTCGATTGGCAGGATGGCGATGGCGCCGGAATAAAAACCTGCACTTTTGAATTTGAAGGCCCCTTTGCTTATGGCTTTTTAAAGGCCGAAAGTGGGGTACACCGCCTGGTTCGAATTTCTCCTTTTGATAGCAATGCCCGCCGCCACACTTCCTTTGCAAGTATATATGTATATCCTTTGGTGGATGATACCATCCATATCGACATCAATCCTGCCGATGTAAAAATGGAAACATCCCGTAGTGGTGGAGCCGGTGGCCAAAATGTAAACAAGGTTGAAACAAAAGTTCAATTAACGCATTTACCTTCGGGAATAGTAGTGGTTTGTCAGCAAGACAGAAGCCAGCTGGGCAACAGGGAATTGGCCATGCAAATGCTTAAGAGCCGTTTGTATGAAATTGAATTGCAAAAGCGCAACGAACTTAGAGATGCCAGCAACAGCAAAAAGAAAAAGATAGAGTGGGGCAGCCAGATCCGCAGTTATGTTTTTCATCCCTACAAAATGATTAAAGATCACCGAACCGATTTTGAAGTAGGAAATGTAGGCCCTGTAATGGATGGTGAACTGGATGGATTTATAAAAGCTTATTTGATGATTGAAAAAGAAAATGCGGTTTGATGATTTGATGATTTGATGATTTGAAGATGAGTTGATTTGAAGATTTGAAAATGATTCGATTTGAAGATTTGAAAATGAGTCGATTTGAAGATTTGAAAATATTAGAATTTGATTGGGTTGTTGTTTTTGGAGAAAAATGGTAAATTTAGTAATCTGATATTATTGAAATCACCAAATCTTCAAATCACCAAATCACCAAATCTTCAAATCTTCAAATCTTCAAATCACCAAATCACCAAATCACCAAATTTTCAAATCAATATTATGCAATCCGGTAATCAACCAAATTTGATTGTACAATTAACTTTTGATTTTGCATTGAAGATTATTAAATATGCAGAACAGTTGGAAAGGAATCACAAATTTGTAATTGCAAGACAACTTTTAAAATCTGGAACATCGATAGGAGCCAATGTTAGAGAAGCTCAAAATGGAGAAAGTAAAATTGATTTTATTCATAAACTAAAAATTGCAGCTAAAGAAACAGATGAAACAGACTATTGGTTGTTGCTTTGCCAAGAATCAGAAGGATATATTGACTGTAATGATTTATTAAAAGATTGTATTTCTATTAGCAGAGTTTTATCGAAAATTATTTCTACATCAAAATCAAAAATTATGAAATCCAGCAGTTAATTTTCAAATCACCAAATCACCAAATCTCTAAATCTTCAAATCAAAAATATGACCATAGGAAATTTTAATTATCCAATGCCGGTAAACGAACCGGTTTTGAATTATGCTCCAGGCTCGGCCGAAAAGAAAAAATTAAAAGATACACTTGCGGAGTTAAAAAGTAAAAAAATAGATGTGCCGATGTATATCGGATCGGAAGAAATAAAGACGGGTAAAACCCAAGCGATGCGTCCGCCACATGAGCACCAGCATGTGTTGGGTAATTATCATGTTGGCGATGCCAGTCATGTAAAAAAAGCCATCAATGCAGCATTAAAAGCAAAGGATAAATGGGCCAACATGAGTTGGGAAAACAGGGCCAACATATTTTTAAAAGCCGCCGATTTACTGGCAACAAAATACCGCTCTTATATTGTTGGTACCACCATGCTGGGCCAAAGCAAAAACTGTTACCAGGCCGAGATTGATGCTGCCTGTGAGCTCATCGACTTCCTGCGTTTCAATGTGCATTTTCTGAGTGATATTTACAGTCAGCAACCCATCAGTGGTGCAGGTATGCACAACCGGTTAGAGTACCGTCCGTTGGAAGGATTTGTGTTGGCTATTTCACCATTTAATTTTACAGCAATTGGCGGTAATCTTCCCACCAGCGCTGCCATGTGTGGCAATGTGGTAGTTTGGAAATGTGCCCATACACAAGTTTACAGTGCCCAATTATTCATGCGTATTTTAAAGGAAGCAGGCTTGCCAGATGGGGTTATTAACTTGGTTTATGTAGATGGCCCAACCTTGGGAGAAGTTTGTTTTAACCATGTTGATTTTGCTGGTGTACACTTTACCGGTAGTACCGGCGTATTTAATTATATGTGGAAAACGATTGGTGCCAATATGAGCCTATACAAATCTTATCCAAGAATTGTTGGTGAAACTGGTGGTAAAGATTTTGTAATTGCTCATAAAAGTGCCAACCCCGATGTGGTGGTGGCTGCATTGGCAAGAGGCGCTTTTGAATACCAGGGACAAAAATGTTCGGCTGCATCCAGGGCTTATATTCCAACAAATATTTATCCCGAAGTAAAAAAGAAATTAGTTGCAGAATTGAAGAGTATGAAGATGGGTACGGTGGAAGATTTTACCAATTTTGTAAATGCAGTAATTGATGAAAAGAGTTTTGATAAAATAAAATCATATATAGACAATGCTAGGAAAGACCCTAAAGCAGAAATTTTAGTTGGTGGCAAATGTGATAAGAA
>JANPAP010000476.1:0-2310 GCA_031429975.1 Chitinophagaceae bacterium | reverse complement strand
CGGCAATACCTGCTAAAACAAAATTGCCAATGGGTAAAATGGGCTGCTTTAGTTTGTAATTGCTTTGTTTCACTGTATTTACATCCAGTGCATAAGTGTAGGTGGTACTGATGGTAAGGTCTGCACTTCGTAGAGCGATATCGCCATTGATGTCCAGTTTAGTTTGCGGCGTTGTAGTACCAATACCAACATTTTGGGCTGCTACCTGAAGATTTGTACAAAACACAATACCAAGAATTGCAAATATTTTTCTCATAGCTGTTTTTTTTAGTCAACAAATTCACAAAATGATTTGCATAGGAAGTAGATACATTGAGCCAATTACATATTTCATTGAGCCAATTACATAAAATTGAATTGAACCCTTGTGGGAGGTTCAAATAATTAATAAGAATGGGGGTGTTAAATTATAATTATTGACCAGTTAGAAGTGAGGTTAGCGTAGGTTTTTGATAAATCTTTGCAGGAAAATATGTGATTTGCTAAAGCACCTTGATGGGAATATCAAAAACAATTAATCATATAGTTAGCGTAGCAATATCAATTCGCTTAGCAGTCTACATTTATGTTTTCAGCAATCCTTGAGTGATACTTTTTATTTTTAATGAATTGGAGTCATTAATTTTTACAAACTATTAAGTACTGAGCTGTATTACAAGCAAATTTGTTTAACTGTCGGGTTAATTTGAGCAGGAGGAAAGAAGGATTCAATTGGTATTTCTTATTACATTTGTTTATACATAAACAAATGTAATAATGATTAGAAATAAAATATTAGTGATTGGCGCAAGTGGCCAAATAGGAGTGGAGCTTACTTTAGCGCTTCGGAAAATTTATGGAAATGCCAATGTAATTGCTTCCGACCTTCGGGAAGAAAATTCGCTTTTAAAAGGAACGGGTCCATACGTGAGCCTTGATGTGATGAATAAAGAAATGTTGCATGTTCAGGTAATCCGGCAGAATATAACACAGATCTATTTATTGGCTGCAATATTAAGTGCCACCGGCGAAAAAAATCCCAATCTTGCCTGGAGTTTAAACATGCAGAGCTTATTAAATGTGCTGGATATTGCCAAAGAAGAAAAACTGCAAAAGGTTTACTGGCCCAGCAGTATTGCCGTTTTTGGTCCTACATCTCCCAAGCAAAATTGTCCGCAACAAACCATTATAGAGCCTAGTACGGTTTATGGCATCAGCAAATATGCCGGGGAGTTTTGGTGTAATTATTATTTTCATCGATATGGCTTGGATGTAAGAAGTATCCGATATCCCGGATTGATCAGCTATAAAAGTGAACCGGGTGGTGGCACTACCGATTATGCAGTAGAAATTTTTCATGAGGCGCTGGAAGAAAAAAAGTACGAATGTTTTTTACAGGAAGATACTTACTTACCAATGATGTATATGCCCGATGCCATTAAAGCAACCATTGAATTAATGGAAGCGCCGGTATCAAAAATTAAAGTGCGTACCAGTTATAATATTTCCGGAATGAGTTTTTCGCCAAAGGAAATTGCTGCCGAAATAAAAAAGCATATCCCCGAATTTGAGATGAGTTATAAACCTGATTACCGGCAACAAATTGCCAACAGTTGGCCACAAAGTATTGATGACAGTGTAGCCAGAAATGATTGGGGCTGGAAGGAGGAATATAATCTCGAAAAAATGACGGCAGATATGTTTAGTAATTTATAAACGGATCGTTTAATGCATTTGGATTACGGTACGGGTTATTATTTTAATAAAAGTATTTTAAACAAAACAGCCGCTTTAATTAAAGCGGCTGTTTTGTTTTATACTATAAATCATTTTAAGGATTTGCAAAAGCTATTTTTATTTTCTGCATCAAATCTTTATCAATCATTTTTTGTGCAATTAAAATCATATTCTTAAAAGCAATTGCATGCGAAATTCCGTGACCAATAATTACCGGTTTTGATACGCCTAAAACAGGAACACCTCCATACATTTCAAAATTAAATCGTTCAAAATGTTCATCGTTGATGCCTCTTCGTTTTACAATATCGTACACACTTTCGGCCATTTTTAAAACTACGTTGCCGGTAAATCCTTCGCAAACCATTACATCGGCTTTATTCATCAGGATATCCCTGCCTTCAATATTACCCAGGAAATTGATATGCTTGTTTTCTTTTAACAATGGATAAGCCGCCTGCGTAAGGATATTACCCTTGCCTTCTTCTTCGCCCACATTTATCAATGCCACTTTTGGATCTTCAATTCCCAGGATCAGTTGTGCGTACACCGTACCCATGATCGCGAACTGGTTCAGTTGCTCGGGCTTGCAAT
>JANPAP010000475.1:0-3056 GCA_031429975.1 Chitinophagaceae bacterium | reverse complement strand
CTTCAGGAATACCTGCTTCTACTTTTCCCACAAGGTCAGCACCCACATCAGCAGCCTTGGTATAGATACCACCACCAACTCTTGCAAACAAGGCAATGGATTCAGCACCCAAAGAAAAACCAGTTAATATTTCAATTGCTTTTTCCAGCGCCAATCTATATTCTTCAGAAGAAGTTGATAAGCCTGAAACAAAAGTCATGTAAAGAATAATAAACAATGCACCCAGGCCAAGTACCGCCAAACCGGCAACACCCATTCCCATTACACTGCCTCCGGTAAAGGATACATTCAATGCTTTGCTTAAACTGGTACGGGCAGCCTGTGCAGTACGTACATTGGCTTTGGTAGCCACTTTCATGCCGATGAAACCGGCAAGGGCACTAAACAATGCACCAAAAATAAATGCCACCGCAATGCTCCAATGACTGTTGGCATTGCTGTAACCCATTACCCCTAATAATAAAGCGGCAACAATTACAAAGTAGGTCAGGATTTTGTACTCGGCTTTTAAAAATGCCATTGCACCTTCAGCAATATAGTTGCTGATTTCTTTCATACGGTCGTTGCCAGCATCTTGTTTTGATACCCATGTAAACTTGATAAAAGTATACAAAAGGCCAACTATGCCTAATGCAGGGACTACGTAAAACAATTTGTCCATGATAATTTTGTTAAATTTTTTGGAGGGCAAAAATAGGGTAATTGATACAAAAAAGGGCAGAAACTGCCGTTTATTCAAGAAGCCCCTAAATAATTTTTATGTAAAATGTACATTATATCAAATCATTCTTCTGGTTTACTAAAATACCCAGCTAGTTTTTCTTTTAGCTCATCGGGCATTTCACAACGTTTCATGGTTTTGGCATGCATAAAATATAAAGTAACATCACCAACATTTAACAGCTCATCCTGCTGGTTATAAATTTCATGATGAAAAACTATTTTATGGTGTAAGGGTAATTCTCTTAAAGTAGTTTTTACAGTTATCAGGTCTTCGTATTTAGCAGGGCGTAAAAACTTACTGTGAATATCCACTACCGGCATTATCACTCCCATGGCTTCAATATCTTTATAAGTATATTTTAGTTGACGGATAGCTTCGGCTCTACCAATCTCATAAAACTGGGCATAGTGCCCATGGTATACAAAACCCATCTGATCGGTTAGGGCATAGTGAATTCTTATTTGAGTTTCGGTTGTGTACATTTTTAAATTTTCTATTACTAAAATTATTTACCCGTCATGCTGTCTACACTTATTTTTCCCGGACCTAAAAGCAATAATACAATATAAGAACAAAGAAATAAAGTAGCCAATGTACCATCGCCAAAAACATCGCCATTGTGTGCTTTAAATAATGCAACAGCCATCGTAATAATTAAAGGAATCGTTGCCAATCTTGTAAACAAACCTAAAATTAAAAACATGGAGCAAAAAAATTCTGCAAACACTACCAGCGATAAAGATATGGTTGCACCCATTCCTAAAAAACTCATAAATGTTTTTTGAATTTCTGCAAAATGAACCAGTTTGTTGTAGCCACCATGTATCATTAAAATTCCAAGCCCTAATCGTAAAATAAATGTAGCCGCATTAAAAGCTGCCGGACTGTATTTTGTTGAAATGAGTTTTTTCATAATTGCGTTTTTAATTTTTAATGATTGCTTTTTTTTAAAATTTTACTTTACCTTTTTTTTAACAGCCCTGCGAATGTACATTCGTTTTGCATTCAGTAGTTATCCACTTATTCACAATTAAACTGGAATGCTGTTTGCACTGCAGTCATTATGGTTATTTTTGCCACAGACTAAAATTAATGAATCAATAAATATGATTAAGAAGATAAAAGTAATTCTTTTAAATATCCTGTTACTATCCGCTACAAGTTTTGCCCAACAAACGTATGTTTTTACAGATACTGAAAAAAAGTTTAAAGAAGCCAAAGACCTTTTTGTAAAACACCAGTATGCATTAGCGTATCCTTTGCTGGAAGCGGTTAAACAACAAAATCCGGATAATCAAAAAAGCAACCACAGTTATTTAAATGATGATGTAAATTATTATTTTATTGTTTGCCGGTTAAAGTTACAATTGCCCGTGGCTGAGGAAGAAGCCAATCATTATATTGACTGGGTTAATAATGAGCCAAGGGTGGAGCTGATGAGTTACCACCTGGGTAAATTTTATTTTGAAAAAAATGAATTTCAACATGCAATTGAAAATTATGAAAATGCCGGATTAAGCAATCTGGATAATGAAGAGATTGCAGATGCAAAATTTGAAATGGCCTATTGTTATTTTAATATCCGCCGATTTGAAAAAGCAAAAAAATTATTTAACGAAATCCACCAACTGCCCAATCATAAATATTATATAGCAGCAAATTATTATTATGGATTTATCAGTTATTACGACCGGCAGTTTGATGAAGCATTAAAAGCTTTCAGATTGGTTGAAAGTAAAGAGGATTATAAAGGCGTAGTGCCTTATTACATTGCTGAAATATTTTACTTTCAAAATAAAAAAGACGATGCTTTGCGTTATGGCGAAAGCGTTTTAAGCAGGGGCGATTTGTATTATGAAAAAGAAATGAAACAGTTGCTGGGACAAATTTATTTTGAAAAAAAGAATTTTAATAAAGCCTTGCCCTTGTTGGAATACTATGTAAAGAACAGCGAAAAAGTAACGAAGGAAGATTTGTACGAATTGAGTTATTGTTATTACGAAACCAACCAATTAAATAAAGCCATTGATGGGTTAAAACAATTAAGCAATGAAAAAGATTCGTTGGGGCAAAACTCAATGTATTTATTGGGCGATTGTTATTTAAAAACCAATCAAAAAGCCAATGCCCGTACCGCTTTTCAGTATTGTGCTTTTAACAGCAGCAATAAAAAGCAACAGGAAATTTCAAGGTTTAATTATGCCAAACTTTCGTACGAATTGGGGTACCAGAATATTGCATTGAACGAAATGCAAAAATTTATTTCGGATTATCCCAATGCAGAAAATTTAGTTGAGGCAAAAGAGATTTTGATTGCGTTGCTGGCCAATAC
>JANPAP010000474.1:0-2258 GCA_031429975.1 Chitinophagaceae bacterium | reverse complement strand
AGCGTTTGGAAAAAGCCTGCTGGATCCATAGTTTCTTATAAGCGGATGCTCATAAAATTTATCACCAATTCTTTTTTCCGCTTCGGGCTTTTCCCTTTTGCTGATTAAGGTTGAGTAAGCTTCCATGAACAATCCCTTGATATATTTTGCAGTACTGTTCCACCATTTATCATCTTTAGTTTCTGCAAGCATACCGTCTATAATTGCTTTTTTTAACATTCTTGCCCTTAGGCCAAAAAGTGTTGCAATCCCTTCGTTTATGGATGTTGCCAGCAGGCTGTACAATAAAAAAATAAATACCAATCCAATAATTACATCCAACAATGGTGAATTAAACATAAAATGTTTTTTTTGTGCCTACTCTTACATACCGTTTTCGGCATACCGGTTTTAATTATATATGCTTGTAGTATCGAGGCGTTGACAAAATATTACAGCCTGATAATTTTACTTTTCAGGATATGATAGTCAGCGGTAAATCTTAAAAAATTATTGAAAAACTTAGTAGGGGAGTTGATGCAGAGGCATTGGAAATTGCTGGTAAGAAAAGTATAGAATATTTTTTAACAATGCGAATAAATGCAGGATTTTTTTTAAAAATATTTTTTAACCCGGGTTGAAATAAATAACTGAGTTGATTTTAAGATATGCAATTAGTATTGCTATTGTGTAAAATGAATTAATTATCGAAAATGTAATTTGGTTTTTGAGGAGCTGTTTTGATAAGTAGTTTAAAATTTTATCCGGTACTCAAGCGTTGCCACAAAACTCCGGGTAAGCCCGTCGGGCCTGCTTTTACGGGTTACAAAAGGTGCTCCAACATTTAAGCTGATGGCATTGGATTGATTAATTGAAAAGTCCAAATAAAGGTTGCTGTTAATAGTAAATCCCTGCGATCCGGATATGATTTGCTTGGTTCCATAAATATCTGTAAACGCATCATTTGCTAAATGATAGATGGGGAGCAAACTGGGAGTTAGGGTAATTTTATTGGTAAGTTGTAAGGGGTAGGAGGCTCTGAACAAAATATCGCCACTTCGTTTGTATTGGTTGGTTGATTGAAATTGTTTGTAAAAACTTCCAGCAGGAAATCCATCTGCTAAAAATTGATTGCTGTTTTGCGTTACTGGTTGTTGCAGGGCTACCACCAATTTTATTTTTTTTATTTCGTAACCAAATCCTGCAATCAAATCTACAGTTCCAAGGCTTGGCTGGTAATCCATTGGTAACGCAATTCCTGCATTGGTTTTATTACCATTGCTGAATGGGATTTTTGTTCCGATGGTAATTATAGTGGATTTGTTGATCGCATAATTAGCAGTAAGGTAAAAATCGGAAATGCCCGAAGCGCTAATGCCATTACCGCTTTGCGACATGAATGCAAGCTTTGCATCTACCGCAATTTTTTCAGTAAACTGCCGGTTGTATTCTAGGTAAGAATTAAATATCGAAATCGAATGATCGGCCTTGCCGGTAGAAAACCCGATTTTTATTTGATTGCTTTGTTGTTTATTTAAACTATCAGGTGATGCTGGTTTAAAACTGTTAATGGTACAAAATCCGGCATCGCTGCATCCCTGAGCTTTTGCATCCTGGTTAATATTAACAATCAGTATTACAATTAGCAGGGAAATTATTTTATTTAGCTTTTTCATTAAAATAATATACGAAAAAATAAAAGTTTTGGAAGCCTGTAAACGTTTTCTTTTGAGAAAAAATATATCCTTAGCATTTGTAGCCTAATAAAAAAGTGAAAACAGCAAGGCCATTTTCACTTTTTAATTTATTAAAAAAATCATTACCAAACCAACGCACTGGAACCTAGTATCGCAGCATCGGCTTCATTCAATTCGCTAAAAACAAGTTTTACTTTATTTTGAAAAATTGGCAGCAGGTTAGCTTCCATATGTTTTCGGGTGGGGTTCATTAAAAGCTGTCCAGCCTTGGTTAATCCGCCAAACAATACAATTGTTTCAGGCGATGAAAACATAATAAAATTGGCAAGCGATTCTCCTAAAATCTGTCCGGTAAATTCAAAAATTTCATTGGCAATGGCGTCGCCTTGTATGGCACATTCATACACGGTTTTACTGGTTAGTGCATTAATGGAATAATCCCTTAACAAGCTTTCTCTTTCCGGGTATGCTGATAATAATTCAATGGCAGTATCTCTTACACCAGTTGCAGAAGCATAGGCTTCCAAAACTTTTATTTTTTCGTATATTATTTTAATGAAAAAGCTAAATAAAATAATTTCC
>JANPAP010000473.1:0-3882 GCA_031429975.1 Chitinophagaceae bacterium | reverse complement strand
GTAACTTTTAGTGGAACTACCGGTGGGGTTTATTCCTCCACCGCAGGCCTTTCAATAAATGACAGCACGGGTGCGGTTACTTTAGGCAGCAGCACCGCAGGCACTTATACCGTTACTTATACCGTTGCAGCATCGGGCGTATGTGCTGTTTATACAACAACTACTTCAGTTACCATTACAACAGCAGCATCTGCTACCATCAGTTATGCAGGAAGTCCTTACTGTTCAACTGGTGGCCCTGGTTCAGTAACTTTTAGCGGAACCAGCGGCGGGGTTTATTCCTCCACCGCAGGCCTTTCAATAAATGCCAGTACAGGTGCGGTTACTTTAGGCAGCAGTACTGCTGGCACTTACACCGTTACTTATACCATTGCAGCATCGGGCGGATGTGCACAATATCAAACTACCACTTCTATCAGTATAACCGCATTACCATCGGCAACTATTACTTATACCGGATCGCCGTATTGTATTAATGCAGGTACTGCAACTGTTAATCAAACGGGTACAACGGGTGGAACTTATTCATCAACAGCTGGGTTAACCATTAATGCCAGCACAGGTGCTGTAACTTTAGGCAGCAGTTCTGTTGGCACTTACACTGTTACCTATACCGTTGCAGCAGGTGCTTGTGCACAATATCAAACTACTACATCTTTCACTATTGGTACCGCAGGTACATGGACTGGTTCGGTAAGCAATAACTGGAATGATGGCAGTAACTGGGTTTGCGGCATACCAACAGCTACAACAAATGTAATTATACCAGGTGGCCTTACTAATTATCCGATATTAAATTCAGGAACCGGTGCTGTACAAAATATCAGCATCCAAAGTGGAGCTACCGTTACCGTAAACGGAGGCACATTACAAATAGCTGAATCAATCAGTAACGCTGGTACATTTAATGCAAGCAACGCAAGCATTCAAATGAATGGATCATCGACACAAACAATAGCAGCCAATACTTTTGCGAATAACAATGTACTTAACTTAATCATTGGCAATAATGTTACATTGGCTGGCCAGCTAAATGTAACCGGAACACTGTCTTTCAGTACAAATAATAAAACGCTTACCACAGCTGGTTTTTTAACCCTGAAATCAACCGCTGCAGGCACTGCCCGGTTAGCAGATATTACCAATAATGGAACCATTAGCGGTAATACTATTTCAGGAAATGTAACTGTAGAAAGGTTTATACCTCAAAATACCAACAAGGCCTGGAGACTGTTGGCATCCAATACCACAGGGCAAACCATTAAACAGGCATGGCAAGAAAACCAAACAGGTTTTAATAGCAATACCAATCCTGGATTTGGCACCATGATCTCGGGTCCGGGTGCAAGTCTCGCTGCTGTGCAAAGCAATGGTTTTGATTCAATATCTCAAGGCAGATCGCTTTATTTGTATAATGCTGTAACAGACAATCTTGATCCGGTTGCCAATACAAATGCAACACAGTTAAGTGCTGCCCAAGGGTACTTTATTTTTATCAGGGGTGATCGTAGCCCTAATCAATTTAATGTAAGTACTATTACCACAGCCGCAACATCTACCACACTTCGGAGTACCGGTAGTTTATTTCTTGGCAACCAAACTGCTGTTAGTTTACCGGCAAATACCTGGGCGCTGGTGCGTAATCCATATCCATCAAGATTAGACATTCGCAATATTCTTAGAACCGGTGGTTTGGTAGATGCTTACCAAGTTTGGGATCCTAAATTAACAGGTTCAAGCGGAGTGGGGGCTTACCAAACTTTTACAAAAAATATTAGTAGTGGTAATTATGAAGTAACGCCAGGTGGCGGGAGCTTCGGCAGTAATGGTTCGGTTAATAATTTTATTGAAAGTGGGGCGGCCTTCTTTGTTCAGTCCACTGGAAGTACAGGTACGGTACAAGTAATGGAAACCAGTAAAGCAAGTGGCAGTGCTTTAGTATTTAGGCCATCAGGTATATTAGCAACTGGCAAAAGATTACTTTTCAATTTTTACTCCATCAAGCCTAGTAGTACCGATCTTTTGGATGGAGGATATATTGATTTTGATGCGGCCAATACCAATGCAGTGGATAAAAATGATGTAAGAAAAAGTCCCAATTTTGGAGAAAATTTTGGATTGACCAATGACAATACAGACCTGGTGGTGGAAAGAAGGGCATTGCTTACAGTTACAGATACACTCTTTTGCAGCATGAATTCGCTAAAGCAGTTGACTTACAGGATAGAATTTATACCTGCCGATTTAGGCGATGCCGGTTTGAATGCTTTTCTTGAAGACAAATATCTGGGAACAAGCACATTTATTAGTTTGCTTACTACTACTTTATACGATTTCACGGTGAATAGTACGGCAGGTTCCAAAGCTGAAAATCGTTTCAGGATAATTTTTAAACCACAAATTGTATTACCGGTTACCTTTACAACAATCAGCGCCAAACAAATTAACAGCAATATTGCGGTGGAATGGAAAGTAACAAATCAGGTAAATATTGCAACTTATGAAGTGATGAAATCTACCGATGGACTAAACTTTACTTCAGTGGCTACACAGCAGGCAAGGGAAGTAAACAGTGCCATTATTACTTACAATTGGATTGATGAACATACCGTAGCAGGAGCCAATTATTATCGTATTAAAAGCACAGACAGGGCCGGGCAAATTAAATATTCTGATATTGTAAAAGTAGTATTGGGTAAAGTTACTGCGGCTATCAACGTTTCGCCAAACCCAGTAAGAGGCCATTTGATAAATTTGCAGATAATAAACCAGCTGTCAGGCAACTATACAACCAGGATAATTAGCACTACCGGTCAGTTAATGTACAGCAATATTGCAAAGCATTCTGGTGGTAGCAGCATTCAAGCAATTAGTTTACCAACTACTATTACCAAAGGAATATATGAGTTACAGGTAATATTTCCTGATAATACTACACTGGTACAAAAATTAATTATTGATTTGGATAATTAATATAAAATCATAAATCTTATAATAATTAAAGGCACTTCATGTGCCTTTAATTATTGCTGTTATGCTTAGATATTTATTTGCAGGATATTCTAATATCCAATTGCAATATGGTGAAAGTCTAGATGCGATAATCGCTGATTTAAATTAGATGGAAATGAAATTTTCTTTATTTTATTTTACTTTTTATTTCCTGCAATTTTAATAATGCTTCAACAGGTGTAAGCCGGTTAATGTCCACTGCATCCAGTAAAATTCTGATTTCTTCAAAGGTTGCAGAGTGGGCATCAAAAATACTTAACTGCATTTTTGGGGCAACCAGTTTTTTTATGGCATCATCCATCGAGCCTTTATTTTCAACGCTACTATTGCGGCTTTCTTCCAGTTGCAATAAAATTTCGTTGGCTCTTTCAATCAAGCTGGGCGGCATTCCTGCCATACGGGCCACATGAATACCAAAACTGTGTACACTGCCACCGGCTGCCAGTTTGCGAAGAAAAATTATTTTATTGCCCACCTCTTTATTGGTAACATGAAAGTTTTTTACGCCCGATAATTTGTTCTCCAGTTCATTCAACTCGTGGTAATGCGTTGCAAACAATGTTTTGGGCTTTGCCTTACTGTGATGCAAAAATTCAACAATACTCCAGGCAATAGAAATGCCATCGTAAGTAGAGGTTCCCCTGCCGATTTCATCGAGTAAAATTAAACTGCGGCTGGTAATATTATTGATGATGCTGGAGGTTTCGTTCATTTCCACCATAAAGGTGCTTTCGCCGCCACTTAAATTATCGCTTGCGCCAACACGGGTAAATATTTTATCTGTCAACGGAATTTTTGCATCGCTTGCAGAACAAAACTGCCGGTATGTGCCATTAAAGTTATAAGTGCGGTTTGCCTAAGGATGGCACT
>JANPAP010000472.1:0-6414 GCA_031429975.1 Chitinophagaceae bacterium | reverse complement strand
ACTTCCAAATTTAATAAATTATGTAAGGCCATATTATACACCCATTGCCTCTAGTCATCTGGGATTAACAGTTACACAAGGCGATAAAGCAATGGCTGCTGATTTAGCAAAAGAGGCATGGGGGATTTCTGGTAAAGGTGTAAAAGTTGGAGTGATAAGTGACAGTTATAATACTAGGTTTGGTAATCCTGCACAATTAGATGTGATCAATGGCGATTTACCCGGAATTGGTAACCCGGTTTATACCAAACCGGTTGTTGTTTCGCAGGAATATCCTTATGGTAAAGCAACTGATGAAGGCCGGGCAATGTTGCAAATTTTACATGATGTGGCACCTGATGCAGAATTGTATTTCCGCTCAGGTTTTGTAAGTGCAGGTAATTTTGCTGATGGTATCAGAGCACTTAGGGATTCAGGATGTAATGTTATTGTAGATGATATTACCTATATCACAGAGCCATTCTTTACAGATGGTACTGTTGCTAAAGCAGTGAATGATGTTACTGCCACCGGTGTAAATTATTTTACATCCGCCGGTAATTTTGGTATTAAATCTTACGAAGCTGTTTTTAATCCGATTTCGGCTCCATCTGGATATGTAGGGACTGCCCATGATTTTGGAGGCGGAAATTATTTCCAGGAATTGACAATGCCCAAAGGGATCTACACATTAGCATTGCAATGGGAAGATAATTTTTATTCAACAGGATTAACAACGGGTGCCGCAAATGATCTGGATATATTTCTTGTTGATGAGTTGGGGCATTATTTGTTTGGATTTAACAGGAATAATCTGGGTGGCGATCCACTTGAAATATTACCTTTTGAAGTAAGGGCAAATGTAAAAGCAAAGCTTATAATTATACGTAAAAACAGTTCGGGAAATGTACGTTTCAAATATATTATTTTCAGGGGCGAAGGTACAATTACTGATAACAACCAAGGTACCGGTACTGTAATTGGCCAGGCCAATGCTGTTGGTGCAATTACTGTTGGGGCTGTATTGTACACGAACACACCTGCATTTGGTAAACCACCATCTGTAGCTTCATTCTCCTCAAGAGGCGGGGTTTTAATAAACAATTTGTCGAGGAACAAGCCTGACATTTGTGCTCCCAATGGTGTAAATACCACCGTTGATTTTGGTGGAGTAAACATAGATAATGATGCGTTCCCTAATTTCTTTGGAACTTCGGCTGCCGCTCCGCATGCTGCTGCTGTGGCTGCATTGTTGATTGAAGCAAAGAAAAAGTATTTCAATGGCGAGTCATTTACAGGACCGCAAATGAAATTGCTGTTACAAAACACTGCAATTGATATGTCTGCCATCGGGTATGATGAAAGTAGTGGCGCCGGGTTTATACAGGCCGATGCGGCATTAAAAACTTTCTCTAATCCAGCTCCATTGATTACAAATTACCGCCTGCAGGATTCCGCTTTACAACCTGGACAAGATCCTGTTACCGTGTTGATAAAAGGGAAGTATTTTGCCTCAAATTCATCCTTAATATTCCGGTACGATACTATTCCGGCAACGCATGTGGGAGATTCTCTCATCATAGTTAATATTCCACCTTTTATGGGCAACCCACCCATTACCATTTACAATCCGCCAATTACAAATAGTAGCCTCGATGGAGGTGTAAGTGATTCAATTTACTTAAAGAGCACTATGCCTACTAACATAACCATCACAGTAAACAGCGCTGTAAAAAAGTTTGGTGAAAGAATACCAGCTTATGCAGTAAACGTTACAGTAAATGGTGTGCCATTGGCATCAACAGGATTAACATTAGCCAGTTTAGGATTAACAGATATTACTTACTCTTCTTCTGCAAGTAGCCTTAGCAATATTGGTTTGTATTACAGGCGTGCTACTTCTGCTGTTACAAATCTGTCATTGCCTGCTTCGCTTGCTTTGTCTGAATTGTATAATTACAATTTTGTGGATGGTATACTTACTATTGAACGGATGCCGATCAGCATTACACCAAGAGACACCACATTGATTTATGGTCAGTCAATAAAGGGTAAACAAATGAAATTCAATTATGGCTACAATACTGCCAATATGGATGCATCGCAACAGCAACAATTTATTGATTCGCTTTCTACTACCCATCAGTCCACCATGTCCAATGCGGTAGTTTTCATTAACGGAAAGGCAGCCGTGAATGGATTGACAACAGCTGATTTCCTCAATATGAGTTTTATGGCTTCGGGCAAAGCGGCCGTAAATGGTAAAGCAGCGGTAAATGGCAAAGCAGCAGTGAATGGTATTGTATATGACACTACTATTTTCATACCGGTGCAACCACAATCTTTATACGACTATCAGATTGATTCAGCCAATGCAACCATACGCAATGGAAAGGCTGCTGTAAATGGCAAAGCCGCCGTAAATGGAAAGGCTGCTGTAAATGGAAAAGCCGCTGTAAACAGCAACAGCTTTAATGATGAAACAAATGAAAATGTACTTCTAGTTGTTGATTCGCTCGATGTGTTTGATAACCAAAGCACCCCCGATACATTTACGGTGTCAGGTTACCAGTCAATGAATATGATAACAGGTTACACCGTGGGTAATTGGCTTATTGGACCTGGAGTATTAATGTCGGAAAATTTTGATATCACTTATGGTTTGGGTAACCTTACCATTACGCCTGAAACGCTTACTGTTAAAGCTAGGGATACCATTGCAGGCTGCAATGGCGAACAACCTGTTTATTCAAGCAGCAAAACCATTTATCAGTATGATGATTTGGATGCAAATGTTATCCAGACGGGCCCTGTATACAGTGTGCTAAATAATCTGAATACGAATGTTGGTACAGGTAATCTTACAGCAGGCATGTATCAGATTAAGCCTTCCGGTGTAGTGTTTAAAGATGCAGTTCCAAACTATACTGTAGATTATAAAATAGGGATACTCACTGTGAATCCTCGGGCTCAGGGGCCTGTAGTAACCGTGGTAAATAATTGTGGCAATTCGGTACTTTCAACAACAGCAGCCGGAACCTTGTTGTGGAGCAATGGCGCAACAACATCGTCCATCACAGTAACTAATGCAGCAACTTATACAGTTACAGCAACGGTGAATGGTTGTACGAGTGCGGCAGGCAGCGGAACTTCAGTACCCAAAACAATACCAGCAACACCAGTAGTAACCGTGGTAAATAATTGTGGCAATTCGGTACTTTCAACAACAGCAGCCGGAACCTTGTTGTGGAGCAATGGCGCAACAACATCGTCCAGCTCAGTAACCAATTCAGCAACCTATACTGTAAAATCAACGGTGAATGGATGTACGAGTGCGGCAGGCAGCGGAACATCATCGGTAGTACCGCTTGTTGTTGTATGCAGTAACAGCAACAACACACTGTACTTTGGTTATTCGGGCGATCAGACAACCTCCATCAAGGGAACAGCAAGCGGAGGAACAGCGCCCTACAAAATTGTGATTACTATGAACCGCCCCATGAAATGCAATTTCATAAATGACGCCGGTGATGAAAAATGGATTGCTGCCAGCGGAACAACGGTTAACAACACATGTCCTGCTAATCCAAACCTTGCAACAGTTGTACCGGTGTCAACCCTAACAAATATTGCAGTGGGCGGATCCTATTCGGTTGATCTTACGCTGATGACAAATGCAGATATCACTATCACTATAACTGACGCCAATGGATGCAGCAATTCATGCAGCACAAAAGTATATGCAGAGGATGTAAGGTGCTTTGCAGGAAATAGTGGCAACCCAAAAGTTACTATTTGTCATAAAACCGGTAACACTAAAACTCCATGTACGACGCTTTGTATTAATCCGGAAGCTGTTCAGGAACATCTAAATCATGGCGATTTCATGGGTAAATGTACATCCAACTGCCTCCCACCTGTGATAGCTGCAAAGCCTGGAATTGAAGTGATCCCCGGTGATGGGAAATTGAGTTTGAAAGTGATTCCAAACCCAAGCGCTACGTCATTTACCCTTGTTATGCGGAGCGGTGCTAAAGAGAAAATGAATATTAGGGTGACGGATATTGCCGGAAGACTTATAGAAGAAAAATTAGGGGTGAATGCCAACAGCTCAATTCAGTTGGGTAGCGGATATGCTCAGGGATTCTATTTTGCGGAAGTGATCCAGGGAACAGAACGAATGGTTGTGCGTATGTTGAAGCAATAGTATTATTTTATCAATGTTTAAAAGAGGCTGTCTTGCAAGAGCAGCCTCTTTTATAATTAACGGAACATGCCCGATTGAAAAAAAGTGAAACATTTAGTTGCCCATCACGTTGGGATAAAATGTATATTTATAATATCCTGTTTAAGATAAATCTTTAACCAGCAAAAGCCTAACCAACATGTTAAATCGTTTTATTGCAGTCTGTTTTTTATTATTTGCTAGCATTAGCGCAAATGCCCAACAGCATGAAATAGACAGCTTAAAAAAACTGCTTACTACCAAAATATTCGACACTACAAGAGTGAGCCTGCTTATTTCATACAGCAAAAGTTTAGCACACAGCAGCCCCGACTCTGCCATTATTATTGCAACCGAAGCCAAATTGCTGGCAGAAAAAATAGATTATAAAGCAGGGCTTGCATTGGCAAATAAATACATCGGCATGGGTTATTACCTGCAGGGAAAATACAAGGAGGCAGTGATAAGCTGGCAGCAGGCCATAGTAGTATATCAGTTGATTGGGGATAAAAATGGCGTTGCAAATATGCTCAGTAATCAGGGTGCAGTTTATTTTAACCAAGGCGATGATGTTAAAGCATTGGATCTTCACCTGAAGTCGCTTAAAATGTCTGAAGACCTGAACGACACTTTGAGGATAGTAACATCTCTCAGCAATATTGGTATTGTTTATCTTAACAAAGCAGCTACCTACAAAAAGGCACTTGAGTATTTTCTGCCAGCATTTAAACTGAGTTCAGCAATAAAAGATAATTACCTGATCGGAACTTCGGCTGTAAATATCGGAGAGACTTATTTTAAATTAGGTGATGATACAACCGCACTTACTTATCTGTTTAGATCAAAAGAAGCGTATCAGGAAGATCCGGAAAACCTACCTTATACATTGAACTATATTGGCCGTGTATATACCAGGCAACACATTTTTGAAAAAGCGGTACGAATCCATAAAGAAGCTTTTGACATTTCACAAAAGCTTGATACAAAACTTGACCAGGCACAATCGCTTGTTGGGCTTGCCCAGGCCTATTATGCAAAGGGTGATATTACTGCTTCTATTGAATCTTACAATCAGGCTATTGAAGTGGGTAGACCACTAAATGCCGTAACCGAAATAAAAGATGCCTACCAGGGATTGTCGGTTGCTTATTCAAAAAAAAAGGATTTTACCAATGCCTATAAATATCAAAACCTGCTGTTGGACATAAAGGATACCATCTACAATATCAACACCGATAAAAAATTGGGAACCCTGCAGTTTGGGTTTGATCTTGATAAGAAAGAATCTCAGATTAACCTGCTCAATAAAGACAACGAAATTCAACAGCAGGAAATTAAAAGACAAAAATTGGTAAAGTACAGTTTTATTGGAGGCTTTGCTGTGATGGGTTTATTTGCAGGCGTATTTTTTGCACAGCGCAACCGTATAAAAAATGCGAAGAGAAGAAGTGATGAATTATTACTGAATATTTTACCCGAAGAAACTGCAGAAGAATTAAAAGAAACCGGCACTGCCAAAACAAAAAGTTTTGATTCGGTTACCGTATTGTTTACCGATTTTAAAAATTTCACCATTGCAAGCGAAAAACTTACACCAGAAGAATTGGTTGCAGAAATCAATCATTGTTACAGTGCGTTTGACAGAATAGTAACCAAGTATGGAATTGAAAAAATAAAAACCATCGGCGATTCTTATATGTGTGCAGGAGGCTTGCCTGTAACTAATACAACACATCCTTTTGATGCGGTATCTGCCGGTTTGGAAATGGTGAAATTTATTGAGGATAATAAAAAAGAGCGTATACAAAATGGGCAGCCTTATTTTGAATTACGGCTTGGCATCCATTCGGGTCCCGTTGTTGCCGGTATTGTGGGCATTAAAAAATTCGCTTATGATATTTGGGGAGATACTGTAAACACTGCATCAAGAATGGAGAGCAGCGGTGGTGTTGGAAAAGTAAATATTAGTGGCACTACTTACGAATTGGTAAAAGATAAATTTTCCTTTGTTCATCGTGGAAAAATTGAAGCAAAAAACAAAGGGTTTATCGATATGTATTTTGTAGAAGGATAAAAAGATGAAAAAAAAATTAGCATAAAATAGGGCATTGTTTTCCTCTTTTTTATGCTGATTTTTTTTATTATTGGGATAGATGTTTAATTTAATATCCAGCCTTTGCTCCACCAATATTTTCAATAGGATGCCAGGT
>JANPAP010000471.1:0-1798 GCA_031429975.1 Chitinophagaceae bacterium | reverse complement strand
GCATTTAAATGACTCAATTCATTTCCATTAATTGCAGCATTGGTATTGGTTGATGAAAAACTGCCCACCGCCTGTCCCAAACTGTTTCGGGCAGCAATTGAAAATCCCCATTTTTTACGGTCGGATGTAAAATGATTGGTTGCAATACTAAAATTGTATTGCTGGCCGGCTGTATAATTTCCAACGGGAAGCCCAGTGGCAACAACTGAACCACCTACTGTATTCAATCCAAAAGAAGAATGGCAATCGGTACAATACACTCCGGCAATGGCACCAGTATAACCTTGTGGAGGTTGTGATGACCGTAAGGGTTTTAACCCATTATTGGAAAGGGTAGCTGTACATAAAACAACAGCAGATAGTAATATAATTACTGTAAGTAGTAAATAGTTTTTCAAGTAATTTCAGAATTTATATATAATAAATAAGAATTTAAAAATACTTATAATTATTGAGCAGAGAACAATTCCTTAACACAATTAAATAAATTATTTCCCGGTAGGCTTTTCGTCGGTTAAAATTCACAATAGTAAAATCAATATCTCCGAAACCTCTTTTATAAAAAACATAATATCGCTATAATTTAAGGGGGTACCATCCTCAGTAACTCTATTCAACATCGTCCCCACCAGGGCGAGGCTCACTTGTAAGGCATTGCCTATTTGAACATTTTAATGCAGCAATTGTAAAGCTGCTTTTTTGCTAGACAGATGTTATTGATTATTTTTAGTTGATACATTTTATGCACTGGCAATAGTTGTTGACAGACACTCTAAATAATTTAATTTAAAAACTAAAATAGGAATGGTTAATAAAGTTTTTTCAATAACAGGTAATAAAATCTCATCGTTTATAACAGATGGAAATTCCTTGAAATTTTCAAGTTCTACATTTGAAACAGTTGATTCTTTTAGAGAGGCCTTTGCTAAAAAACTTTCCTTAGCAACAAAAGTTGAAATAAAATATGATGCAATAAAGTCAATTAAGAAAGAAGACAATGACAAAGACATTTTAATAAAGTATAAAACTTCGATTTGAATCCCAAGTGATTGCAAATTTTCATTTACAGACGCAGCAGACTATGAAACATTTTTTACTTTTTTTGAAAAAGAAAGATACTTCACAAAAAGTTACGAAACATTGACACCTATCAGGGCAATAAGAAACTATTTAATTGGCCTTTTGGCCACTATTGGATTTACTGTTTTTATCTATTACCAAGCCATTGAAATTGTAACTGGAACTGTTGAAGAATACAATAGTGGAAAGGCAAGACTTTTTAATAATATTGTTGAACTATTGGGCGATAAAGGGGTACTTGCAATTGGAACATTAATTTCAAGTTATTTGATTTATAAAATTTGGATAAGATTTTCAAATCCACCAAATCAACTGAAACTTTTACCAGCAAATGCGTAAAACAATAAACAACCAACATTAAATTTTCTGTTATGGCGGAGTTTTCGCCAAAAAATTCTTATCAATAAAAAATAAACATCAGCGAAACCCCCGGCCCTATAAGTTTCTATAAATCATCTACCATACAATTCCCAAATAAAGAGTAAACTGCTTTTAAATTAAAGAGCCTCATTCCAGGGCAGACGCATTAAAATTTTAAAGCCTGAAAGGCTGACATGATTATAGAAACAGAACGAACATAAAGTCTTTAAAACCCCGAAGGGCAATGTCATTAAGTTAAGGGCTTTAAATTGCCCCGGGCTTTAGCCCGAGGGCAAATGATAAAAATAAACATGGCTTTAGCCAAAATATTAATTTGGCTAAAGCCTGCGGGGGATAT
>JANPAP010000470.1:0-2609 GCA_031429975.1 Chitinophagaceae bacterium | reverse complement strand
AAACATCTTCCTCTTTAAAAGAAAGTATCAGTTGGTCATTTCGGGATTCTACCTTTCGGTAAGTAACCAAAGCTTTACTCAGCATATGTTTTGAGGCTTTGGCGGTATCACTTCCCTCGTATTTGTCGGAGAGATAAATCACTTCTGTTATGCCTGCCTGAATAATGGCTTTCGCACATTCGTTACAGGGAAACAGAGCGGTATAAATTTTACATCCATGCAAATCCATTCCTATATTATTGAGAATTGCGTTTAGCTCGGCATGACAGATGTATGGATATTTTGTACTCAGAAATTCACCTTGTTTCTCCCAAGGAAAATCATCATCATCACAACCAATTGGCAAACCATTATAGCCGGCTCCAACAATTTTATTTTTATCATTTACAATACAGGCCCCAACCTGTGTACTGGGATCCTTACTGCGTTTGGCAGATAACAAGGCCACCCCCATAAAATATTCATCCCAGGAAATATAATCTGACCGCTTTTCCAAATTCATAATTTTTAAAAAATTGTACAAGGCTAAAAATACGAATGTTGCTGTAAGTATAGAAAAATATAAAAAGACGATGTGCTTGATAAAACCCAAATTCATTTATACTACTTTCTATTTCCCAATTACGCAAAAAGCAATATGTCAATTTTTGAATTTTGACGTTTGATTTTTGATATTCCACTCAAATCATTACTCCCCAAACTTAAACCCAGCATTGGCAGCTTTTAAGGCTATCTTCATCAACATAAGCTTTATAAATGAATGAACAATTTGATCTTTTAATCGACAGTTACCTTAACAATAAAATTGGTATTGCACCAAATTTTCTCACAGCAAAATTAGCTACCGGTCTTCAACAAAATATTTTGCAATTATTGGAGGATGAAAAAATGAAGCCTGCAGGAATTGGAAATAATTTAGTAATGGATACCCATCAAAAAATGAGAGGTGATAAAATATATTGGATGGACAAAAGCCATGATAATATTTTTGAACAGGAGTTTTTGCAGCACATAGAAAATTTTATCGAACACTTAAACAGCAGCTGCTATGCCGGTATTAATGGATATGAATTTCATTATGCTGTTTATGAAGAAGGCAGTTTTTACAAGCGCCACAAAGACCAATTTAAAAATAACAGTAACCGGAAATTTTCGCTCATCAGTTACTTAAATGAAAATTGGCTGGAGGAGGATGGCGGGCAGTTACAGGTTTTTGAAAATGACATTGCACAACAAATATTACCCCACTCACAAACTGCCGTACTTTTTAAAAGTGATGAAACTGAACATGAAGTTACCAGAGCAAACCGAAGCAGAATGAGCATTACAGGGTGGTTAAAGTCGGTTTAAATCTATTTATCTTAATAAAAAATAGTTAGATGTTTGGAAGTGAAATCAATTTGGATTTTATAAAAAACTTCAAGATAATTTTTTGGGAAATCTCTTATCAAATGACTTTGAAATACAACGCTGAAGAAATGCTTTGTACCTTTAGAAATATAAACATTAAATACATTTATGGAATTTATAGATTACTATAAAATTTTAGAAATCAGCAAAACTGCTTCGCAGGATGAAATAAAAAAAGCCTATCGCAAACTGGCCAGAAAATTGCATCCGGATTTGAATCCTACTAATAAAGATGCCCATAAAAAATTTCAACAGGTTAATGAGGCCAATGAAGTTTTAAGTGATCCTGAAAAGCGGAAGAAGTACGACCAACATGGAAAAGATTGGCAACATGCAGATCAATTTAAACAACAGCAACGGTCGCAACAACGTTCCCCATTTTCGGGTAGTGAGCAATTTGGTGCTGGTGCTGATACTGATTTTTCAGATTTTTTTGAATCAATGTTTGGAGGTTCAGGCCGCAGTAGACAAACGAAATTTCGTGGACAGGATTACAATGCAGAACTTAAATTACTGTTGACGGATGTAATGGAAACCAAGCAACAGATTATTACAGTTAATGGAAAAAATATCCGCATTACCATTCCTGCCGGTATTGAAAATGGCCAGGTGCTTACATTAAAAGGATATGGCGCACCCGGCGTAAATGGAGGCCCAGCTGGCGATTTATTGATTACATTTTCTATTAGCAACCATCCTGATTTTAAAAGACTGAGTAATGATTTATATACAAATGCAAGTATAGATTTATACACCGCCTTGTTAGGAGGAGAATATATTTTAAACACTTTGAATGGTAAAATAAAATTAACAGTAAACCCCGAAACACAGAATGGCACTAAGATTAGATTGAAAGGAAAAGGATTTCCTGTATATAAAAAAGAAGGGGCTTTCGGAGATTTATATGTTACGTATGAAATCAAATTGCCCATCAATTTAACAGAAAAACAAAAAGAACTTTTTACCGAATTGTCGAAACTTAAATAATCACTTTATGGAAAAAGAAACAATGATACCGGTAAGTGAATTTTGTATTCACTATAATGTTGAATTGTCTTTTATTGATTCTTTAAAAGAATCAGGGTTGATTGATATAAAAAATATTGAAGAAGAAATTGTTATTCCTTTAAGTCAGTTAAATCAGTTGGAAAAAATTGCAAGATTGTATTACGAAATGGATATTAATCTGGAAGGTATTG
>JANPAP010000469.1:0-1890 GCA_031429975.1 Chitinophagaceae bacterium | reverse complement strand
TGTTGCAAAGGTTTTGGCAAATCTGGATATTGAAAAAATCCATTGTTAACATCCAGGTCAACATGATACGCCGGTAAAGTTTTGTCGTTGTAAATGCCTTTTACAAAACCGCTGAATAACGCCTTACCATTCGTTTTTATTTTAGCAAAATCCTTTTCATAAATGGCCGGTACCAACGATAATAAATTTTTAAAATCAGTAGATGGTGCATTAAAGGTAAGGTCCAAATCATATCCATTTTTGTCAAGATTTATAACCGCCCCCCTACTGCTTAATTGCAAATCGTTCAGCATTATTTTGTCGGTATTATAACGATATACATTGGCTTTATTATCTACTTCAATATCGGCATCTACCTTGGCTTTGGCATGAGCCAAAAAAGGAATTCCTCCATAAGTTACCGTGAGTGCGTCGGTACTGGTACTGGTTTTTAGCGTAAACAAATCAGCAGTAAAATCACCTTTTCCTTCATGATTCAGATTAAATATTTCAGTTACAAGGTCGCTGGTTATATCTGTGTAATTGATGTAAGCATTTTGAACAGTATATTTTTGCAAAGCCATTTTAAAGGGCTTGTCAGATGCTGTATTTGTATTGGAAGAATCGGGTTTCATAATATCCCAATTCACTAAACTGTCTTTGTTTACGATAGCATGAATTCTTGGAGACGCTATAAAAATGGAATAGATCTTCATATCTTTTCCTTTAATTACACTCATGATATTTAAAGCTGCGTCTACCCTTTCAGCAACAAATAAAGTGTCGTTGGCAAAAACATCCTTTCCGGTAATGCGTAAACTATCTAATGCAATTGCAACTTTTGGAAACTGTCTGAAAAAAGAAATATCAACATCCTTAAAATCAACATTGGCGTTCAGGTTTTTGTTGATCTCTTTTTTTACTTTTTGTATGATCTGGTTTTTAAAAAGATAAGGTGCAGCAACTGCAACTCCTATCAATACCAATAAAACAATTCCGGTAATTTTTAATATTTTTTTAAGCATCATTTTTATTTATTAAAATTTCCAATCTCACTGCAAAGTAAATCATAGCCTTTATTTCACCTACCGAACTCTGTCTTTCTTTTTCCATAATCAGTAGCCCCCCCTGCCCGTTTGATTCGATATGATAGTAATTATTGCTTTCAAAAAAAAGAATAATTTCATTTGTAAAAAAACGACGGATGGGTCTAATTTTATTTCCTCTTAAAGTAAAACGCTGAGCAAAATCTCTGAAGTTTTTTAAATGAATTTCTTTAAATCTGCCTAAATAATGCAGCCGCTCATACAAATTGCCTTTATCAAGTGTAAATGCCGGGATAGCATTTGAACAATTAATGTAAAGCATACTGGCATGCAATTCTTCTTCAGCAATAAAAGCTCAGTTGTGACAGGTAAAAGTGATAAAGAAATGGCCGCTGTCGTATGGTATTTCCCTTTTGATTGGCATAAGATGAAGATAAAATATTTTCAATCATTGACGGAGTTTTTTAAATTGGATGCTTATGAAACGGAAATATCAACAGGGGCTTCCCAGGCGTGTCTCTGTGCCTGGATTTGTGTTCGGGCAGGACTCGCCGTGCTACGGAGCAAAGATTTTTTAATTGGTGATAAAGTAAGTAGGTTAGTTCATACACCCTGCTAAATAGCGGCGAGTCCTGCAAGCCAACGCACATGATCCGGGCAGAGACTCGCCAGGGAACTTTTAAATTGGGAACTTTTAAATTTATCGAAGGAGACTCGGAGCGGAATAAACAAGTTGCTATATACCTAGACAATGCAGCCATCTCGGCACCTACTGTAAACAGTGTTATCACAGGTGGTAATGCGGTTATACAAGGTAACCACATGCAGCAGGTTCAACAATTGGCGCTTATATTCGTGAATACGC
>JANPAP010000468.1:0-9168 GCA_031429975.1 Chitinophagaceae bacterium | reverse complement strand
TTCTGTCAATGTACGATTATTTAAGTTTAAGAAATGTTTCAGGGGATCCTTCTATCAATGCATCCGCTTTACCAAATTTAATTTCTTTAAGTTGATAAAATGTTACTTTATTTATACACACAATGTTAAAAACAAAAAAATAATTTAAATTATAATTACGGATTGAATGTTATTTAAAAAGAAAAACTAAAAAAACATCTTGGTATATTTTTAGATAGTTACCTGTAGCATTTATGGAGTTGATGATAATTATTTTGATTGCTGAAAAATGGATAAAACTGTTTGCTTACAATTTCATCAATTCAATATCTTTAGAAATCAATTTAATAAGTGGCATGTTTAAAAAAGGGGTATTAATTTTTTTATTTTTTTTGTGTTGCAATAAAAATTTATTTGCGCAAAAACCTGTAATTGAAACCGATACTTTTTTTCTTGCAAAAAAGAAGGGCTTAATGGGGCAATTAGGAAAAAGTTTGAATACAAACGACAATGATGAAGAGCAGGTAATCCGTAAAAATCCATTTATAAAACATTTAGGAAAAAAAATAAGGGATATAAAGATTGTGGTACTTGGGTTTGAAAGGAATATTGCTGATACCACAAAAATTAACAGGAGCATTGGGGTGGGGATTGCAAATACTTTTCATAAAAACAGCCAATCAAAAGTTATTGCAAATAATTTATTTTTTGTATCAGGCGATAAATTGAACCCTTTTTTAATGGCAGATAACGAGCGCCATTTAAGAGAACAACCTTTTATACAGGATGCATTAATTGAAGTAGAAAAGATACCCGGTAAAGTTGATGAGATAGATATTTTAGTGATTGTAAAAGATGTTTTTTCGTTGGGTGCCGGTATTGATTTTGCAAGTTCAAAAAAAATCAAGATGGATGTAAAAGAAGAAAATTTAGGTGGTACAGGAGCTAAACTGGCATTGTTTAGTTTATATGATGAAGACCGTAACCCTAAGTTTGGTTATGGATTGGAATATTTAAATAGAAATATTAATGGCTCATTTTTAAACTGGCTGGTGGGTTTTAAATCTTTTAATAATGCTTTTAACAGCGGCCGTAATGAGGAAGCTACCTTTTATACAAGCTTTGAAAGACCTTTGGTAAGCGCCTACATTCCCTGGATTGGGGCATTGGATATTTCGATCAATAGTACCTTTAATAATTACGTTTCTGATTCGCTTTATAAAAGCGATTTTAAATACAGTTATCAAAAAGTGGATGGCTGGTTAGGGTATAATTTGGGTAGCCAAAAATTACTTCGAAAAAATATTCAAAGCAGGGTTCGAAAGTTTATTGCGGTTCGAACATTGTATCAACATTTCAGTCAATTACCTGATGAAGTGCAACGCAATTTCGATTACCGCTATACCAATATTACCGGCGTGTTGGGATCGGTTAGTGTATTAAAACAAAATTTTTACAGAGCAAATTTTATTTATGGATTTGGCCGTAATGAAGATTTACCAGAAGGTTTTAATGTTTCGCTGATAGGAGGTTGGGTAAATAAAAAAGACAGTATCAGCAGCAATTTCAGATCGAGGCCCTATTATGCTGTTGAGGCATTGCGAAGCCATTTTAATAAAAAAGGATTTTTTAGCACTTATACATTGCGGATGGGCGGATTTGTTTACCGGGGCCGGTGGGAGGATATTGATATCCTGTTAAATGTAGACCGGTTCAGCAAAAAAAATATAATTAACAGCAAGTGGATTTATCGGCAGTTTTACAGCGTCAGTTTAACCCGTCAATTTAATCCGGTATTGAATCAACCCTTATTTATTAACAGCAATTTTGGATTACCTTATTTTGATAATGGAAATATTAAAGCCGATTTAAGAGGGGCTTTAAAAACGGAATCGGTATTTTATAATTTGAAAAAATTTGCTGGTTTTCGCTTTGCGCCATTTGTATTTGTGGATGCCTGTTTTATTAAACCTACTAACTCATCATTTAGTCAAAGTGACTTGTTTACCGCATTGGGCGTAGGTTTTAGAACCCGAAATGAAAACCTGGTATTTGGAACAATTGAGTTTAAAGGATTTTATTTTCCCCGAACTATTTTAGGTATGGGTAATTGGAGGGTGCAAGCCAGTACCAATGTAAGGTTTAAATACAATTCGGTATTTATTAAAAAACCAGATTTTATTATTGCGAACTAAGCAATAAAAAATTTTATAATTATCGGATCACAATATTTTTATTACTCATTGCAAATCCACTAAAACATCCGGTTACATTTTTTCCAACAACATTACTTTCTAAATTTACCGGCGTACTAAAAGGGCCGTTATTATCTTTTGCTTTATTGTAACTATCCCAAAATTTATAAACATCTTGTTGTACACTTACCATATAATAATTGATTGTATCCGTTTTACTAAATCCCTGCGGATGGGTAAGATGTATGTATTGGCCATTTGATAATTCATCGGTACCCGGAACCCTGCTTCTAACAAAACCACCCCAACCATAATTCTTTCTGGTTTCGCTGTAACGCCACAGATAATACTGTTTATTTCCCAGGCTGTCGGGGTCTTTATAATGATTGGTAATCCGGTACAATGTATCGCCCAGATTATTTATAAAAGAAAATCCCTGGGTGATACTATCGATTGCAACGGGTTGTATAATTGAAGTGATGGCCGAATAATTTTCGCCACCCGAACTTATTTCCAATAAATAAGATTTGCCCACAGTTCCTTTTAAAGCCCTGGGGCGATCTAAATAAGCAAGCTGATCGAAATACAGGCCCACACTAAATTCTGGAGGGATAGAGTCGCTAACGGCTTCCTTTAGCCGAACTTTGCTGGTTAGATCCCAAACATACAATCCATCAGCATTGCGGCTGCCTTCTGTTATGCTAACCACTGCATTGGCAACAGGTGTACTTTGAAAACTTGCAGCATAATAATCCTGGCTGCGGCTAAGAATTACATAATTGTATTGCGGAAAAATATTGTTGATATATGCTTCAACTACGAGTTGGGATTGATTGCTTGTAAGATTGATATCAATATTTTTTTCGCATGAAACCAGTAGGATCGAACATAAAAAAACAACATTACAGAGGTGTAATTTCAACATTAAATGTTTGGCTGCATTTTTTTTAAAATGTTTAATTAAAATTTTATAGAATAAAAATAATTTCATTTTTTGTTCATTTGTTGAAATTGGTTTCCTGTAATTGGGTTTAAATACAGGTTGGTTTTGACCTCACCCCCAACCCCCTCTCCTTTGGAGAGGGGGCTTAGCGCCTTTACAGCAAAGCATTTTATAAATTGCATGAATTTTTTTTGTGTCATAATTGATGGTTAATTAAAAACTGCAATTCCAGGTAATGCCCGGAATTATTGGAAATAAAAATATTTTTTTTCCTTGTATGGTACGCTGCTCCTCATTTGCATCCAGGTAAATAAAAAAAGGATTGTAATTATTATAAACATTGTACAAGCTAAAATTCCAACTGCTTTTATAACGTTTAATGCTTGCAGGTTTTGGCTTGTATGTAAAACTGATATCGAGCCGGTGATAAGCAGGCATGCGGTATTCATTAATTTTTTCATACTGGTTTACATTGGTAAAAATCAAAGTTTGGTCGGTATTATCAAATCCTAAATTATAGGTGAATCTTCCGGTAGGTAAAGTAAGCGCATTGCCAGTGCCATACACAAACACAGCAGCCGCTTCCCATTTTTTGTTGATGCTGTAATTGGCAACAATACTCAGGTCATGCGTTCTGTCGTACCTGTAAATAAAAGTTTTTCCTTCATTCAGTTTTTCAAATTTTCTTTCGGTACGGCTAATCGTATAGCCCACCCAGCCGGTAAGCCTGCCCATTTTTTTTTGAAAAAACAATTCTATGCCATAGGCTTTACCCGACCCAAAAATCATTTCACCTTCCATATTTTGATTCAGCAGTAATTGGGTGCCGGGTTTAAATTCAATCTGGTTGCTCATGGTTTTAAAATAGGTTTCAACACTCAATTCAAATTTGTTATTGTTGAAATTTTTAAAATATCCTGCAGCAAATTGTTCAGCAATGGCTGGCTTTACCAACTTACTGCTGGGTATCCATAAATCGCTGGGAAAGGTAGCGCTGCTGGTTGTTGCCAGGTGCAGGTATTGAATGGTACGGGTATAAGATGCCTTTAAACTTGATGTGTTTGGCAGTTTGTATAAAACATTCAACCGGGGTTCTGGATAATGGTATTGCGCTATGCGCTGGCCTTTTAAATAAGTTTCTGTAACGCCGGTTGGTTCGCCATTACTATTGTATAAAAGTTTTGAGGAGGGGCCAACCTGACTAAAATAACTGTAACGCATACCTGCAATAACATTCAGTTTGGGCGTTAGGTTGATATCGGTACTTACATACACAGCAGCTTCTCTGGCAAACTGGTTGGTAATATTCGATTTAAATTCCTGTATGCCTGAAGTTACACTGCCGGCTCCAGGGGTAAACTGGTGCCAGCTGTATTGGCCTCCCCATTTTAGGGTAAGCCAATTATTGCTGTTCAATTGCCAGTCGGTTTTTAGCTGATAATCTTTAAGAGCAGATGTAAATATAAAATTGATGGTATTAAATCCAAGCCTGCTGTCTAATGCAAACTGATCGTACAAAATTGAGGTTTGCTGTTTTAACTGGGTATTTAATTTTTGATTCCAGTTGATTCCAGCAACGGTATTTCCCCAAAAAGTATTAAAGGAACGGCTTCTGCCATCAGTAGTTTTGTTGTACGAAAAATCATCAGCGCCGGTATAAAATGTAAGCATCAACCGGTTGTTTTTATTAATCAAATAATCGGCTTTTGCATTGATATCATAAAAAAAATATCCATTGCCGCCAATGCTTTTTTTAGCTACAGCTTTAGCAATTTGATCAATATATGTTCGCCTTGCACTAATGATAAAGGAAGATTTATTTTTTAGTAACGGGCCTTCCAACGAAAGCCGGGATGCTATTAAACCTATGCCTGCACTGCCTTTTATCGAATCCTTATTGCCTTCACGACTTTCTATGGCAATTACGCTGCTCAATCTGCCTCCGTATTCTGCCGGGATACCGCCTTTTATAACTTCTACATTTTTTACAGCATCGCCGTTAAAAATGCTGAAAAAACCAAACAGGTGATTGGGATTGTAAACCGGAAATCCATCTAACAAAACAAGGTTTTGATCGGGGCCGCCACCACGAACATAAATGCCGGCGCTGGCCTCACCGCCGTTCTTAATTCCGGGTAAAAGGCTGATTGCTTTTAATGGATCTACCTCTCCTAAAATAAAAGGCATTTTTTTTAATTGTGCACTGCTGATGTTTTGTACACCCAACTGGTTGCGGTTTACATTGCGGCTATTGATGATGGTTACATTACCCATCAAACTCTGCCTGGTTTCGAGCCGGGGATTTATTTTAACGTTGGAACTGAAATAGGAATTGCTGTTGAATGGGTAGTGGTTTACAGAACTGATGCTGATATAATAATTACCCGGTGCTATTTTTAAATCAACATTTCCAAGACTATCCGCCTTTAATTTTTTTTGATTGATGCTTACAGATGCATGTGGAATGGGGAGGTTGAATTCATCCGTAACATGTATAGAGATTGTAAATTCTTTTTGAGCAAGCACCGTAAGGGAAAAGAAAAGGCTGCAATAAACAATGCAAATCTTTTTTTTATAAAATATCCATAACGGCAGTTTCATATCCGGCAAATTACTTAATAAGCAGTACAAAAAGATGGGTGAGCAAGTAGAAAAAATGTATTGAAATGCCGGGCTCAGGTAGTTGAATTATTTTTTTATGTTTACAGGATCCATCCAGATGATTTCCCAGATATGTCCATCGAGGTCATTAAAACTACGGTTGTACATAAAGCCCAAATCCTTTGCAGGTAACGTTTCGGTAGCGCCATATTCCAAAGCCGTATCAACAAGAATATCTACATTTTCCTTCATTTCGAAAGAGAGGCAGGTAAGCACTTCGGTAGTTTTATGTGCATCTGCAATTGGCTTTGTAGTAAATTCCCTAAATTTTTCATGGGTCAGCAACATGGCATAAATATCTTCTGCAATGATCATACAGGCCGCTGTATCATCTGTAAATTGTTGGTTGAATAAAAAGCCAAGCGAAGTAAAAAATGAAACCGATTTGTTTAAATCTTTTACTGGAAAGTTTACAAATATTTTGGTAGACATTTTATGAATGATTAATTTTTTGATTAAAAAATATCGCTACTCTATAAAGCTATCAAAAATTCATTTTATTTTTTAATTGCAGGGCAACAATCTTATCCAGTGGTAAGGTTACAGCATCACTTGAAAAATTTTGCCAATCAATAAAACGGAAAGTTTCAATCTGTTTTGTTAAGTTATATTTTGCTAATTCTTTCTCATCAAAATCAAACGGTAATGTTTTTAAGGGAACCTTTATTGGTTCAAGCGCCTTAACAAAATAGTAAATGGAAATAATCTGATCTGCCGGGTTGAAAGCGCTTTGTTGGTAAATGTCTGTTGTATAAATATGATCCCCAACTGCAATTTTTAAATTTAGCTCTTCCATAAATTCTCTCCGCAAACAAGTTCGGGTTCCTTCACCAATTTCTAAACCACCACCGGGATATTTTGTATAATAATTGCCTCGGATATATTCATCGCTAACCAACACCTGTTGCAGCTCATTTATTAAAATACCGTACACTCTGATTGTAAACATACTCAAAATTTAAAACCATTTTTTCTTCATAAAATAAGCGCTGATCACTACAGAAACTGCTAATGAAATAATGATGGGAACATAAAAGGAGTGGGGTAGGTTTTGCCCGGGTATGGGAACATTCATACCGTAAATGCTGGTTACCAATACAGGTAAAGAAATAATAATGGTGATAGAAGTTAGCCGTTTCATCACATTGTTCAGGTTATTGGAAATGATGCTGGCAAAGGCATCCAGCGTACTGCTGAGTATGGTGGTGTACGTATTTGCCATCTCCAGTGCCTGGCTGGTTTCAACAATCAAATCATCTAAAAACTCTTTTTCATCTTCATTCAACTGCAAAAAATTTGTTCTTGCCATTTTAATCATCAGCAATTCATTACTTCGTAATGCGGTAATAAAATACACCAGACTTTTTTGAATCCGAACCAACTCAAGCAACTCCACATTCCTGTTTGAATCGTATAGTTTTTGCTCCAATAAATTTCTGCGTTGATTGATCTCTTTTAAAAAATCCAGGAAATTAGTAACTACTTTTTCAAATATTTTCAGCACCATCATATTCTTCTTATCCATGCTGCGGTTTTGAAAAGAATTCAGAAATTTTTTGATGGCTTCGTTTTCAAAAGAGTTAACCGTTACAATCTGGTTGTGGGTAAGAATGATACAAATTGGAATGGTGATATAATAGGCATCACTTTCATTAAACGAATTATTTTCGGTAGGAGTTTTAATAACAATCAGTTTTACATTGTCATCAATTTCGTAGCGGCTTCTTTCATCAATATCTAATGAATCTTTTAAAAAATCGATGGGTATTTCAAGCGTTTTACTGAGTTCGGTAAATTCCTCCTGTTTCAATGGTGGCAATACATTCACCCAAGAACCGGCTTCGGGTTTGTCGATGGCAATGGTTTGTAATTCGGTGTTTTTAAAATATTGTATCATGTAGTTTTGGGCTGTTGATCCTAATCTTGTTTTTGTTGAATAATTTTTAAATGATGTTGGGTATGATACATGGTAAAGTAGCACAATTCCCTTAATGTAATGCGACCCAGCAAAGGATGTTTTACAAGATAGTCATCCAGTTTACTTTCGGTTGTTTTGTTTTTTAATGCTGCAATAAATTGCTTGCAGGTTTTTTGCCATTGCATCATCAATTTATCCTTGCCATAATCTTTAGTGATGGATTGAGGAACAAATCTTCCGGATGCCCTTCTTCCCTCAGCAAGTTTTTGGATATATTCTTCAACCAACGCTTCGTAACTGCTGGAATTCCGATTGGGTTTGCCAGCTACCAGGCGAACAATAAAAGCAGGAAGCGTAAAGGCAAGGGTAGTGGCTTTTGTAGAGATAATCAGGTGTTTTAAATTTTCTGCAACCGACCATTTATCATTACTGCGATTAAAAAAAGAATCTTCATCAATGCCATTGCAAACGGATGCTGTTTCAGCAAAAATATTTTCGGTTACATCAATCAGTTGTTGTTTGATTAGATATTGCATTGTTATAATTCTATTTCACCTTTAAATACAAATTCGGCCGGACCACAAAGCCAGATATCCGAAAAATGTTCATCATCAATTTTATTGAATTCAACACTTAAATGCCCGCCGTTGGTTTTTACTAAAACGGTATTAAATCCATTGTCATTATGTGCCGATAATAATGCAGCAGCGGTTACACCGGTTCCGCAACTAAGGGTTTCATCTTCAACGCCTCGTTCATAAGTTCTTACTAAAATACTATCGTCATCCAACACTTCTACAAAATTTACATTGATGCCTTCTTTTTCAAATTCATCGCTGTAACGTATGCCCCTGCCACTTTCCAACACATCTACATCTTCTACATCGGGCGTAAATTTTACAAAATGCGGAGAGCCTGTATTCAATATCATATGTCCGTTATGATACAAAACTTTGTTTACGTTTTGCATCATTAAACTAACGGTGCCATCAAAATCAATCTCTGCTTCATGATCGCCATCGATGGCATAAAATCGGTAAGTGCTTTTATGTAAACCTGTATTGTATGCAAATTTTACAAGGCACCTGCCACCATTGCCACACATACTGCTGGGGTTTCCATCCGAATTAAAATAGAGCATTTCAAAATCGTAACCGTCTTTTTTCTTTAAGTACATCAACCCATCAGCCCCAATACCAAATTGACGGTTACAAAGATGTTTTATTTGCTTTGTTGTGAGTACCGGCGCTGCTTGGTGATAGTCGTCCAGAATGATAAAATCGTTTCCTGTACCTTGGTATTTATAAAATGCAATGTTCATTTTTATTTTTTAAAATGGTTGTTGTTAATTGAAATGGTTTATTAAGTCAAAAGTAAAAAGTCAAAACCCAAAAGTTAAAACCCGTAGCTCTCTACAAATAACACAAAACTCAAAATTTTTAACTCTTCATTCTTAATTCGTATTTCATTTC
>JANPAP010000467.1:0-4367 GCA_031429975.1 Chitinophagaceae bacterium | reverse complement strand
GTATTGCTTGCCGCAAGCCTGCAGGTGGGTGCTATACTTGGAGGTACAGGTGAACGTAATCAACAACATATTTATGAATTTGGAAAAAACCTGGGAATTGCGTTTCAATTGCAGGATGATTATCTGGATGCTTTTGGCGATCCATTAATTTTTGGAAAACAGGTAGGTGGGGATATTATCGCCAATAAAAAAACTTTTTTATTGATAAGAGCATTGGAAGTTGCGGATGAGAATTCCAAAAAAATATTGCAACAATTGATGCATGAAAACCCAGTTGATAAAGTAGAAAAAGTGTTGCAGATTTTTAAGAATTGTAATATTGCTGAATGGGCAAAAGAGTTGAAAGAAAAATATTTTCAAACAGCATTGCAGCATTTACAAGACATTGCAGTTACAGAAAAAAGAAAGGAACCTTTAAAAGAGTTGGCAGTATTTCTTATTGACAGAAATCATTAATTGCGCTTGCATTTAATTTTAATGCAGCAAAATAATACCTTAATTTCCCTTTAAATAAATTCCAACTAACATGCTTAAATCTTTATTTCGAACAAAAAAGATTTCAAACATTCTTGCAGAAGGCAGTTACGATGCCCATAGCCATGGATTAAAAAGAGTGTTGACCATGAAGGATCTTACCTTTTTTGGAATTGCCGCAATATTGGGCGCAGGTAGTTTCAGCAGTTTGGGCGCTGCTGTTTTTCATGGTGGGCCGGGGGTAGTAATTTTATTTGTAATCACAGCCATTGCCTGTGCATTTACCGCTTTGTGTTATTCGGAATTTGCCAGCCGCATACCTGTTGCCGGAAGCGCCTATACATACGCCTATGCTTCATTTGGTGAATTGTTTGCCTGGATAATTGGATGGGCATTAATCATGGAATATTCTATCGGGAATATTTATGTGGCTTATAGCTGGAGTGATTATTTTACTTCCTTCTTGCATAAAATCGGCGTTCATTTACCCGAATATTTAAGCACCAGTTATATGGAAGTACAACATGCTTTAAAAGCAGGTAGTACACAAACGGATGTATTGGAAGCATGGAAAACGGCTCCAGTAATTGCAGGACTGCATATCATTTTTGATTTACCTGCTTTAATAATAAATGTATTGATAACCGCTTTGGTTTACCGTGGAATAAAAGAGAGCCGGAATTTTAGCAATTTAATGGTGATACTTAAAATGATTGTGGTGCTGATGGTGATTTTAGTTGGAGGTTACCTGGTTTTTTCGAATGGGTTAACGGGCAATTGGGAGCCTATTAATGATAGTGGTGTAAAGGCATTTATGCCAAATGGATTTAGTGGGGTAATGGCCGCCGTTAGTGGGGTGTTTTTTGCTTATATCGGTTTTGATGCCGTGAGTGTACTTGCCGAGGAAAGTAAAAATCCGCAGAGAGATTTGCCCAGAGGAATGATACTTTCTTTAGTGATTTGTACCATCGTATATATTTTGTTAACGATGGTTTTAACCGGTGCCGTAAACTACCGCAATTTTGAAGGGGTGGGTGATCCGTTAGCTTTTATTTTTGAAAAACAAAATTTAAATGTTGCCTGGATGCAATTGTTTGTGGCGGTTGCAGCCATAGTAGCAATGACAAGTGTACTGCTGGTCTTTCAAATGGGGCAACCCCGAATTTGGATGAGCATGAGCCGGGATGGCTTGCTGCCACCGGTTTTCCAAAAAATTCACCACAAATTTAAAACACCCTCATTTGCAACAATTGTTACCGGTATCGTTGTAGGGGTGCCTATTTTATTTACGGATAAAACATTTGTACTCGACTTTACCAGTATTGCAACCTTGTTTGCTTTTGTATTGGTTTGTGGAGGAGTTTTATTAATTCCGAGAAGAGAAAAAGAAGCAGGTAAATTCCATATTCCATTTATCAACGGTCAATATATTTTTCCATTGATGATTGTAGGAAGTTTGGCAATTCTCTATTTTTTCAATAACAATTATTTTCAGGAAATATTTAGTTTCAGTTTAACTGATGCTGAGGCAAAAGCTGCCGTTGCAGGTCTTGAAAAAGCAACGCCAAGCGTAATTCAACATAACCTTGATATTGCAATATCGGCCAAGGAAACCCTGAATGTATCTACCATTATTTTTTGGATAATTTGTTTTGGACTAAGCATAATAACTTTTATAAAAAAGTATTCACTCATTCCGTTATTGGGCTTGGGCACTTGTTTGTACCTGCTTACCGGTATGACATTAATAAACTGGCAATGGTTTGGAAGTTGGCTGCTGGTAGGGCTGGTATTGTATTTATTATACGGTTATCGCAAAAGTAAATTGGCCAGTTAAAGTTTGCGCTTATTAAAATGTTTTGTTTTTCAATTTAAATTGAAAAACAAAACTGCTAATTAGAGATGTTGAATTGCTTAAACTAATTCGTCGTTTTCAACAGGAATTGCTTCAGTTTCTTCAATTGTTTCTTCAATTGTAATTTCAGCTAACTCGGTTTTGTTGGTAATGCTAAGTGCCATATTACTATCCATTGCAAATAGAAAATTTTGGTTTTTAAGCAACCCGGTTACCGGTACACTTTCTTGTAAAACCTGAATTAAGTCTGTTGCAACCAACGGTAATTTTTCACCATAATTCTGACGGCCATTATTCAACTGCATATTGCTGAAATTAAATTTAATTTTTCTACCACCTGCGGCTCTTTCAAAATCCGAAAAATTTGTTTGCATGGTTTGCGGTTCACCACCCGACCGCTTTAAAAGAATTATAATAATGGGCAGATATTTTTTCCAGGTTTGTGTAAACATAACAGTGTTTTTTTATGATATGAATTATTTGAAAAGTAAATGCATTTACAAATGCACCTGTATTATATATTGAATAAGTAAAGAGAAAATAACGGGGAAAAATAGCCATTTCATTTTCTTGAATACAATAACAATTTTATCAGTATTCTGGTGAATGTAAATTTTTATTTGCAGTATACAATAGAAAAGATTTTGTTACTAGTGAAACTTTTTTCCTAAACGCCCTGCTAAGCTTAACTTTGTGCATATTTATAATAAAATAAAAACAGCATTACTTTAGAATGAAATACGAAATAGGAGATAAAATTATAGTATTGCTTACCGATGAAGAAGGCGTTGTAAAAGAAATCATCAACGAAAAAATGGTAATGATAGAAGTAAAAGGTGTTCATTTTCCAGCATACTCCGACCAAATTGATTTTCCTTATTTTAAAATGTTTACCGAAAAACGTAAGGAAGCTAAAAAAAAGATTTTTGTGGATACTGTAAATCCGGAAAAAAATAATATCAAAACAAATGTGGGAGATGGGGTTTATATTTCGTTTGTACCTGTTTTTGATAAGGATGTATTTGATGATGATATTGTAGATAAATTTAAAATCAGGCTGTTGAATCAAACAAACACAGCTTTTAATTTTAAGTACATTTTATATTTTGGAGGAGATAATAATTTTGAATTATCCAATAATATCACGCCCCTTTCAGATTTTTATTTACACGATGTAAAATTTGAAGACCTAAGTGATAACCCTCGGTTTCATTTTGAATTTTCTTTAACGAATCCAGATAAAAAGAAAGCGCCTTATTTTGAAGCATCCTTAAAAATAAAAGCAAAGCAATTGTTTAAAAAAATAGAAGAATTGCAATTAAAAAATGAACCTTCTTTTTCTTATTTTTTGTTTGATACTTATCCTGATAAAGTAGATGAAGAAAAAGTAGACCTGAGCAGATTGGGTAATGCTGGCTTTAGAATTTATGATGCAGGAAAGGTTAGAGAAAATTTACCGCCTGCCCGATCGGTAATTGATTTGCATATTGAAAAGCTTATTGATAGCTGGAAACATTTGAGCAATTTTGAAATTCTCAACATTCAGTTGAAAGAATTTGAGAAGTTTTATGATCTAGCTATTGCCCATTATCAGTCCTCATTAACTGTAATACACGGTGTAGGTGTAGGAAAATTGAGAGATGAAATACACGAAATACTCCGCAATAAAAAAGATGTAAAATCGTTTGTAAACCAGTACACGGCAGCTTATGGGTATGGTGCTACTGAAATTTATTTTACTTATTAAGCATTGTATTCATTATTTTTAATTTCTGAATTAATAATTTTATTAGCTTTATTTTTTAAAATCCAATTGTCTGCCTTACATTAATTGAGGTTTTCCTGTTCTGGGAAAATGATCTTCCGTTAACATTAAATTTGTTGATATGAGTTATAACAATTTTAAGGGCAAGCTTCGTTTTAAATTAATTGATAAATTTAGAGGAACCCATATTTTAAAGGTATTGGATGATTTGAGGATGCAACAATTCCTTTCATCAGATGAATTAAATGACATCAGGGAAACCAGGTTAAATGA
>JANPAP010000466.1:0-5612 GCA_031429975.1 Chitinophagaceae bacterium | reverse complement strand
ATTATTTTGACGTGCATTGAAATAAGAAAGCGATACAAACAATGCTCTTAACATTGGCCTGTTGGTTTGCTGACATAAGCACTGGGCTTGATTGGCAGCAGTTAATGGCCTTACAACGGCTGTTACAATCTGGCCATTATCGCATACCGGCGATGCAGGTATTGCAATTACAACACTTGCAGTTGCTGAAGCCGATACAGGTATTGCTGCTGGAAAAATACTGGTTGTAAATGGAGTAGTACTGGAGCCACAGAAAAACTCAATTATATAACTGGCAGCAGCGGCAGCTACGTTACCAGAATTGGAAATAGTTAATTCAACAGTTGCAGTACCACCTGAAGAAAAGTCACCAGACGAATATTCAAATCCGGTAATGGTCAGGTCTGGTTTTTCTACAGTTACAATACCATCTGCACTTCCAATAATTGATTTTGATGAGGAAGGACAAACCATCGTACCACAGGTTAATGGGGCAAAAGTTCTTTCTACATCACTTTGAATATTTAATGATCCACAACCAAAATTTACTGCAGTAGTATTTACATCAAAACTATAAATAATTGTATTTCCCGATTGAATGGCATCAGGTACTTTTAATTTTAAGATTTGTGATCCACCATTACCTGTAACAGGATATCCGGCTGCAATTGTAATGCCATCAACACTTAAAAAATTTCCTGCAAACCCAATTCCAGAAGGCAGTGTAACAATTATTGTATCCGATGTTGTAGTTGCAGATCCGGATGGAGTTAATCTTCCAGAAACGGTAGTGGTGCCGCATGTAATGGTTGTTGGCGATAAACTAACATCAATTCCAACAATTCCAATTCCGCCTGCACCCGTAATATAAATCGGGTTGGCTCTTACAATATTATTAAATCCTAAATTATTAGAAATAGCTAAACCACAAGGCCTGTCTGCTCTTTGTTGAACAGAGAGCTTGCTGCCACTTACAAAATCGCAGGTTGTAGAATAACTCAATCGTAATCTTGCAGCCCTGTATGCAGCTCCCGGGCTATTTAAAGTACCTGGTAATCCGGCAATATTTACTGCGGAATGAGCTTCAATTTTATAAACCAACGTAGCACTTAAGTTAACAGCTGTAACCATTTCCCAGTTTCCACTTCCATCAGGATACTCAATTTCGCCGCTATTAATTACCATACCTGTTGGAACCGTTACTCTAAACTCTGGATTATCTGCAAAATTTGCTAAGGCACTATTTATTTTAAAAATCATGGTATCGGTGGTACACAATGCAATACTCGGGCTCAATGGTTGCTTATCTACAGATAATTGAATCTGGCTTAACAAGGGCACTGCTTTTAACCAAACCGATTTCCAACAGCTGTAATTTGCAAGGCTTGCACCTGTTGGATAAGTGTCACAATCCCATCCGCTTTCTACCTTAATACTATCCAAAATACAGTTATTGGTATTTACACAAATATTCAAAATTACTGTTGCGCCAGCAGCAATGGAACCTACCTGGTATAAACCATCTGTATTTGGAATTAAAATCGTGTTACCATTTTTTACAACATAATTATTAAAAGAAGGGCTGTTAGTAATCCTTACAAAATTTATTGGTGCAGTTTGCGAACTACTGTTTTGCAAAACAATCGACCAGCAAGTAGTATCGCTGCTAGGTGCATTGGATGCATCTGGTGAACTTAAATTTACGGTTGGTTTATTGGTATTGATAAAAGTTGAATTGGTTTGCGCTTTTGCCGGATTATTAAAAACTGCCTGATTAGCAGCAGTTGGCCATTGATATAAATGTCCTGTTTGACGGCCATTAATACTAAATGAATTTGGAGTTGCACAACTTCCTTTTGCATCCATTCCAAATGTATAAAATGTTCCCTCACTTTGAATACGCCATGATGGGTTTAAAGCCAATGCTGTCTTAGTATCAAGTACCACAGTAGTTCCGGTTAATGAATTTCCAGAGATACTTACATAAGGCAAAATAGCGGTATTAGAAACACTTGTAAATCCAGGATGTGAATTAATATATAATCCGGAAACCGATTGAGATCCCGGTGAAATTGTCATGCCCTGTGGAAAATATAAAATCAAACTATCCGGAATAAATTCCTGACGATACTCTCCCGGGAAATAGTTTGCAGAATAGCCACCCAGCTTTCTTGTATAACTTCTTATCTCCTGTTTAGATGCAATACATCCGCTTAAATCACTTCCATACAATAATGAAAAATTAAATAAATGAAGTGTGTTTGCATTATAACTTGGTACAAAGCAAGTGGCTCTGTCTAAAGCTGCAGGATTGGCCATGGTACTGGCATATACCGCATTTGTCAATAATACTACATCAGGCACATCTGCATAAGATTTGCCTCTTGTTCCATCATCCACTGCAGTCATATGAGGGCTATAAGAACTCGTTGAAATTAAACTGTCTTTTAAAATAAAATCAGCTTCTACAATAATGCTGTCATTTACCTGAAAGGGTGCTAAGCCGGCTAATGCAACAGGTGCCTGGCTAAAATCAACATTAAATATTTTACCATAAGTAGTAGTAGCAATCGTTACATTTGGAACTACTGTTATAGCAGCGCCTCTCTTTATAGTAACAGTTGCAGTTCCGGCCGGAGCCCAAATATGTTTCGAAAAATTCCAGTTAGCATTTACATGATTCCAGTTAGTAATACTTGCCGGAGCGGTTTGTTCCAACAGATAACTTCTAAATTCGCTGTGCAATGTATCGCCAGCACGGTACCTGTTTTTATAAACAATATTCTGATCAACGATTCCTGTTCCGTCTGGTAGTTTATTAAAATTATTATCGGGGTCCCCAAAATTTTTACGGCCATAACTCCAGTAGGTAGGCAAAATACCACCGGTTGGACATGGCGTTGTACAAACAAAATTTATTGGAGAGCTGCTGCAACGCTTTACACTATTGTTATTGGCAGGTTGTACTATTACACAGGCGCTATCCGGACTAACCGTTACAACTGCATCTACGCTGGATGAAGTACATAAATTATTAGGCGTACAAAAAATAAATTTAATTGGATTACCACCAGTAGTAACATTGTATCTGGTAATTACTTTATTGCCAACAATCCGTGGGTAACCTGCATGAGGCGTTGCCACAACACCAATCATATTTGCAGCACTAAAACTTGCACCTGCAGGTATTGAAATTTCATACTCGATATAACCCCTTACCGAAATATTATTGGTTGGTACCGGATTGGTTGAAATGGTAACATCATAACAATCGCCTCCCCTTACTTGAGAAGGAAATTCAAATGTTGAAATGCTGGGGGTATTATACGGAAAAGAAGTAGTTCCTACATAATTACCAGTTGTATAATTACTGTTACCACAGGCATTTTTATACAACACTTGAGTGCCCTGCGGATTTCCAGAATAAACAGTACCACATGCATTATTACTGGCACAATAAATTACATTATACGATACCGTTATCGAATCGCCGGCACTTAAAATAAATGTAGCAGGCAAACTAAATTGTATATGTGCAATCTTGCCTTCGTTGCAGGCTAAATTATTATCCGAAGCCAGTCCTTCTATTAAAGTTGTTGCAGCATAATAAGAGGCGTCCGGATGAAAAGCCGGCATACCAGGGAATTTCAGCATTAAACCAGCTGTATCAATATACCCATAGGTATTTGCCCTTGCAGCGTTATTAAAATGATTACCCGTATTGATTACGATATTGGCTGCCGGTCCAGCTCCAATATTTTTTATTGTATAATTAAAGGCTCTTGGTACAGAGGTAAAACAACTGGTTAATAAATTTGGAGCAAGACTAACCGTTAAATTGGGCACCGTATTACTCATACTAATACCACTTACAGCAAGCGTAGTTTGACAAATATTATTTCCAAAGTCAAATCCATTGGCGCCATAATTAGTAAGCGAATTACATTTTAAAATTTTTACATTCTCAATTAAATTTATTGATTCGCCATTGCAAAGTTTATTAGTAGCACCCAATATAGATCCAGACAATTCAAAATAACTACTATCGCCATTGCTGAATAATGCGGTAAGCATAGTAGACCCCACATTCAAACTGTTTAATTGCATACTGCCTGTTGGGTATTTTATCCAAAAACCAATTTTATCAGCACAACCGTTTCCGCCATTTACAATCTTGATATTTCTATTATAAGAATTTCCTACTTCGGCATTAACCAATTGTGTTGATGTGGTGATGGTAAATACCGGAGACAATAAACTATAAGTATTGATACTGGTATTTGTTTCACTAAAACTGCAATTTGTTCCATTTACGATAACATTATCCTTACTGGATGAAGCAGTACCACAAGAAACCCGACGCCTTACAGAAAAAACAATTGTTTGGCCAAAACTTGTATTACCAATTGAAAAAACAGGATTCCGTAAATCAGTAATATCCGATTCAATAATGGTTCCGGCACCACTCAGTTTTGTAATCGATCCGGGAATGTATTCTATTAAACCGGGTGCATTAATTGCACCTAAATTAATTGTAATTTTTACATCGGTACAAACAGGAAAAGAAATTTGAACAGTTAATGCAGTACTATCAAGGCCAATCGTTAAAGACTGTGCTGGCACAGGATATGAAATAAACTGTGCACTTGAATTTTTAAATGCAAGTATCATTAAAAAGATACCGACAAAGGCTCTCAGGCCCTTTTTTGAAAAGGAAAGTTTTTGCATTGGTATGATAATGATTTTATTAAATTAAAGTGTTTTCTAAATAGGGTGGAATTTCTTAAAGTTTTGTTGTTTGATACTTTTCAGAATTTCGGATTCAGCATTATTCAAATATAGCAGCAGAAATTAAAAACTAAATAGTAAGTACAATTCTATTTTAATAAATGCGCCAAAATCAATGGCAATTTAAGCTAAAAAATCAAAAACTTACCGCTTTCCAATTATAAAAGTATTAGTGTAATACGAAATTTCATGTTTTGTATATTCAATCTATTCCAAAATAAAAAAATCATAACTGTGGAACCATCAATTGAATAAAGTTTTTTTTACTTACAGTATTACCTTAATATTAAATTCTAAATAAAATACCCACCTAATTCAATCAAAAAGATATATGGATGTACTTTCGCATTAATAATAATTTTTATGGAAATTACTGTCAACACCGCAAAAGAACTTCGACTAACTGAAGATGAATTCGAACTCATCAAACAAAAAATTGGCCGCACTCCCAACTTTACCGAGCTCTGTTGTTTCAGTGCAATGTGGAGTGAACATTGCAGTTATAAAAATTCTATAAAATGGCTTAAAACCTTACCCCGTGAGGGTTCTAAGATGTTGGTAAAGGCCGGCGAAGAAAATGCCGGACTGATGGATATTGGCGATGGGTATGGCGTAGTGTTTAAAATTGAGAGTCACAATCACCCCAGTGCCATTGAGCCTTTTCAGGGAGCAGCTTCGGGTGTGGGTGGTATTCACCGGGATATTTTTACAATGGGTGCCCGGCCAATTGCTTCATTAAATTCTTTACGTTTTGGTAATTTAACCGAAAATAAAACACAGCATTTACTGGCTGGTGTGGTACATGGTATTGGCCATTATGGTAATTGTTTTGGTGTACCAACAGT
>JANPAP010000465.1:0-1586 GCA_031429975.1 Chitinophagaceae bacterium | reverse complement strand
AGTTAGATTTGTAGAAGATAAAGCCTTGGGCTAAAAGCCCATAGCTTGAACTAGCGAATTGAGACCAGTCAAAAAATATTTTTACAAATTTTGTATGCACACTAAACTGTATCGGTAATTGATTTACGGCTTGTTGTAATTATAAAGCAACTGTCTGTTCTGCTGGCATTAATCCCTAACCTTTTCATTATTTATAACACAAAAAATTTATCCCCTAATTTTTCGTCGGGAAAATTTCCAAATATTAAAATCAACAACAAAGCCCCGTTGCAATCAGTATCTATTAAACAAATACAACACAACTCTAAAAATTATGGAGTAAATTCTTTGTACATAAAAGTGAATTATTTGCTGGCGTTTCACATTTACTGTATTAAATTTAAACTGCAAAAAGTGATAAAATCGCCGGAACTAAAAGATCAATTAATTAGATTGAATTAAACTGGCTATAACCTTTATAAATAAAATATGAACAGTACCAACCATCACGATGAACGAATTGCAAAAATGACATTTGCTTCTGTATATCCACTTTATCTTACAAAAGTTGAGAAGAAAGGCAGAACGAAAGAAGATTTGTACCAGGTAATTGAGTGGCTTACATCTTATGATGAAAAAAAGCTGCAAAAACTTATTGAAGAAAAAATAAGTTTTGAAATTTTTTTTCAGAAAGCCTCATTAAACCCTAATGCTCATCTCATCACTGGCGTAATCTGTGGCTACCGGGTGGAAGAGATTGAAAATACATTAACCCAGCGGGTAAGGTATTTGGATAAGTTAGTGGATGAATTGGCGAAAGGACGAAAGATGGAAAAGATTTTGAGAGTTGCGTAAGGGTACTGGCGAATGATTAGAAAACTCTTTACAAAAGCTGCTAAACTTGAACGACAATACAGAAAGAAACACAGTTTATAATAGCACAATTTGTCCCGATACTTCGGGGTTTGCAACCAATAATTATCTGTAAACTTCAACAGTTAAAATTTTGTTCCGGCAATGTTTTAGCCAAATAAATCTTATAATATAATTGCAACATTTTCAAAACCCCCACCCTATTAGCATCTGTAAAATAAATACAACTCAATCCTTACAACTAAAGTTTAAAAAGATACAATATTCGTTGCTATGAAATAGAGCTAAATCATTTAATTCGCAATAATCAAATTGCCGTTTACGCTTAAATATTTTCCAGATTTTACGGTAAGTTTTGATGAATTACTGATCCGCTGCTCAATATCCAATATACATGTTCCCCCAATTACAGGATCAATTATAATTTCTGCATTACCAGTTAAGTTTGCAGGAGGAATTACCCCATTACTCCAATTAGCCGCATTGCCCCAGTTTCCATTTCCAGTAAAGCTGTAAACAACCGCAAGAGCTGCATCAATGGTTGTTGCATACACATAATCGCCAGCAGTGTTTGAATTACTATTGGCAGCAAGCCCAACAATATAAAATGTAATTTGCTGATCATTAACACCTGGATTTAATGGAGCCGTCCAACGCAGGTTGGTATAAGTAAATGCAGATTGTAACCCGGTTGCTACTGCATTTAAATGGCTCAATTCATTTCCATTAATTGC
>JANPAP010000464.1:0-3150 GCA_031429975.1 Chitinophagaceae bacterium | reverse complement strand
ATTATCAACAATGGCAACATAAGTTCCAGAACCATTATTAACCAACCACTGGTATCCAGGAGTTGTTCCGGTTGCAGTAACTGTAAAAGTTGCAGTACCCATTTCGCAAATGGTTGTATTAACAGGCTGTGCGGTAATTGCAATAGGATTGTTAACTGTAACTGTAGCTGTAGTTGGAGTTGATGTACAACCACCTACTACAGAATTTGCAGTATAGGTAGTAGTTACAGATGGTTTAGCATAAACCTGAAATAATGGAGTCGTTCCGTTGTAAGGAATGGTAGCAGCAGCATCAGTAAATAATGTACTTGCTGGAGACCAAACTGCAGGATAAGCTGTTGTAGAAACAGTATAATTAATGGTGATAGACCAATTGGTTAATATTCCAAAATCTTGAGGTCCACCATCAGCCATTGCTAAAGTCCAAGTTCAGTTTGGAATAGAATAAAGTGCTGCAAAATTTGCTGCTGCAGAAACAAATCCAGCAGGATTTTGAACAACAACACCCGTAATAGGCGTATTTAAAGCATCGGCTTTAAATGTTGCAGTAAATGGAGGAGAACCAGCATCTAATGATGTGGTACCTGCTGAGCTGATAACAGTATTTACAAAATTTGCACCAGCTGCACCCGTTCCATTTAAATATTTATCTAAAGCAAGAATAGCTCCGTTGGGTGCTTTCAAGTTAAAAATCATATCTCCAATATAGGTATGGGTCATGTTCAGGTTAACGTCAATACCAATAACAACCGCACCTGCTGGCAATGCAGGAACAATTAAGTTACTACTAACACCATTTGCTGTATTATCTGGTATTGCAATTGAGATTGTTCCAGAACTGATAGTAGAACTTGCAGTTGTTGTAGCAATCGGGTTAATGGTTAACGCCTGCACCGAATTTAAACAAATTGGTGAAACCGGATTAATTGAAGGAGCACCAATTGAGGAAACTTTTGTAACTGTAATAGATGAACAAGTTCCTGTGCCTGCTGCAATACAACCACCTTCTCCACGTACATAATAAGTTGTAGTAGTTGCCGGAGTAACGGTTACTGAAGTTCCTGTACCAATTAAAGTACCACCACATGAACCACTATACCATGCCCATTGTGTAGCACCATTTAATGCGCCATTGGTTATTCTTAATTGTGCTGAACCAGCTCCACAATAAGCAGTATCGCCAGAAGTAGTAGTTATTACAGGCATTGTACAAGAAATATTTGCGGTTGTAAATGATAAGGTTGCACAACCAGTTGCACTTCCAACAGCATTTTTTGGTACAATTTTATAATAATATAAAGTTGATAAATTTAAAACAGGGCTAAAAGTATAACTCGTACCTGTTACATTGGTAAGTAAAGCAGGTGTAGCTGATGTACCTAAGTAAACATCATAAGATGTGGCACCTGAAACTGCTGTCCAGCTTAAACCTCCATTTGGAGCTACAGCTGTTGCGCCATTTACTGGAGAAAGACCTGCTGCACAAACAGGAGCTACTGGAGGTGGTGTAACTGCACTGAAAATTACTCTGCCGGTAAAAAACCTTGGGTTATTTGCCGGACTAGGGAAGCCTCCACCATAACCAATATTAGCTGCACTTATCTGGAAGTTACCAACTTTTAAATTGATACCATTTGAACTAAATGTATTTGGGGTTGGTGTTGCTGCAGCACTACCACTATAAGTGATTCCGTTATTTGACTCAATAGCAAAACGATATTGAGCACCTGCAGGAATTGAAAAACTTAAACCTGTAAGTGTTGGAAGATATCCATTTACCGTTACATTAAGTGCGGTACCAGTTGCTATAAGTGTCCAGGCTGGTGATGCAATGGTTGGAGCACCAGAAATTGAACTGGTTGTATACCATAATTTTGGAATTGCGCCAGTTGAAGTTGTTCTCCAAAATGCATCTACCTGGCTTAAAGTTACCGCAGTAGTATTTGTATTTTGAATAACAAATGTAATTGCTGAATTATTCGGGGCAGCTATTCCATTACCTCCGTCATATCCTGTTCCAGTTTCAGTTGAAATAGTAGTTTGTGAGGTAACATTATTAGACCAAAGACCTAATACGATTAATGTAAGCCAGAAAAAAGACCAGTTTTTTTTAATTTGGTAGTGATGATTCATTTGCAGTTTTTTTTGATTTAGTAATAGCAAGTTCTAAAAAACAGAATATTGCAATGTGCAAGTTAAGTAATTGTATAAAAATAACTAAAAAACTTCTTGCACGATTAAATTGAACATTTATTATTTAAGTATGTGTATTAGATGTAGATAATAAATAGGCTTTTTTAAGCCAAAATCAGTCAAATCTAATTTGATTAGGAAATATTTTTTTAAGCTACTAATAGATTCTTATTTGTATTCTCCAAATACGGATCTTAACTGATCTGCAATTTCACCTAATGTGCAGTGATTTTCAACGGCTTCAATTACAACTGGCATTAAGTTAGTTTGGTTTTTGGCGGCTGCGTTTACTTGTTGTAAACAAAATTGGGCTTTGCTATTATCTCTTTTTTGTTTGATAGCATTTAGTTTATCTGTTTGTACCTGCCGGATATTATCATCTATTTTAAACGATGGAATGGGAGATTCCTGCTCAACTTGAAATTGATTTACGCCTACAATAATTTTTTCTAACGATTCAATCTGGCGTTGGTATTCGTAAGCGCTTTTTGCAATTTCATCTTGCATAAATCCTTGTTCTATAGCTGCAACACTGCCGCCCATTATATCTATCTTTTCAATCAATTTCCAAGCACTGTCTTCTACTTCTTTGGTAAGCGCCTCTACAAAAAAACTTCCGGCTAGTGGATCTACTGTATCGGGGGCGCCACTTTCAAATGCTACAATTTGCTGTGTACGTAATGCAATTCTTGCAGCTTCTTCAGTTGGTAAACTAAGCGCTTCATCGTAACCATTTGTGTGCAAACTTTGCGTACCTCCTAAAACCGCAGCCAAGGTTTGCAAAGTTACCCTAGAGATATTATTCATTGGTTGTTGTGCGGTAAGTGTAGCACCCCCGGTTTGGGTATGAAAACGGAGCATCATGGCTTTGGGATCGGTTGCTCCAAGATCCTTCATAATTATTGACCACATTTTACGGGCTGCTCTGAATTTTGCAACCTCTTCAAATAAATTATT
>JANPAP010000463.1:0-21580 GCA_031429975.1 Chitinophagaceae bacterium | reverse complement strand
CTGACGTTTTAATATTTTTTTAATTAATTTTTGTCGTCATTATTATTTGAAGGATTATCGGGGCCTTGCCTGTTACCTCTGTCTTGTTGATTGGGTGGGCGGTTTGGTTGGTTGGGTCTTTGTTGCCTTCCACCTTGCTGCCTTTGTGGATTATTGTTTGGTTGCCGGTTTTGTGTACCTCTGTTATCACGATTTTGTGGAGGTCTTTGTTGTTGACCTCTTTGTTGATCGCCCTGGTTTTGTTGTGGTGCATTGGGGTTATTATCCCTGTTTCCTCTTGGAGATCCTTGTTGCTGCGGTCTTTCGTTACCTCTTCTTTTGCGGCTTGTTTTTTCAAGACTTTTTAGGCTTATCTGACCCACAACATCTGCATAAGTTGGTTCAACTTCAATCGGTTTTTTGCTAGCAACTTCAACGGGTTCCAGCTCGTCGGGTTTAATACCCTGGCGGTTTAATGTTTTAATTTTTTTAACCCTTTCAATTGTTAAAGGGTATTGTTTGTTACTGTCGGGTAAAGTGTACCACATCAGGTTTCTAAAAATATCTTTCTTTACCAAAAAAGCCCTGCTTCGGGCAACTTCAATCATATCACAATCTTCGGGAAAATGTTGCAAGGCATCCAGGTAAGTATCCAACTCATAATTTAAACAACATTTCAATCGGCCACATTGGCCACTTAATTTTGTTTGGTTGATACTAAGATTTTGATATCGGGCTGCATTGGTATTTACGCTTTTAAAATCGGTTAACCAGGTACTGCAGCAAAGCTCTCTTCCGCAACTGCCAATTCCGCCAACTTTACCAGCTTCTTGCCTGGCGCCTATCTGTTTCATTTCAACTTTTACTTTAAACTCGCCGGCATAAATTTTTATGAGTTCTCTAAAATCCACCCGATCGTCTGCTATGTAAAAGAAAGTGGCTTTTCTGCCATCTGCCTGAATTTCAACTTCGGCAACTTTCATATCCAGATTTAGTTGTTTTGCAATGGCACGGCTTCGTATCATCACCGCTTTTTCTCTTGCTTTGGTTTCTTTTAGTTTACCTAAATCTGTTTCATTTGCTTTACGCAAAATCTTTTTTATATCAACACTTTCTTCTTTAATATTATTTTTCTTTAACTGCAAACGAACCAGTTCGCCAGTCATATTTACGCTTCCTACATCAAACCCACTTACACCTTCAAGTGCAATCATTTCACCCTTTTCAAAAAAATAATTGCTGCTGTTTCTAAAGTAATCTTTGCGACTGCCATTATTAAAACTTACTTCCACAATTTTGCAGGCACTTTCAGCATCACTCATTGGTAAATCAGCCAGCCAATCATGTACATTCATACGGTTACAGCTGCCACTGGCGCAGCTTCCATGGCTTTTACAACCTCCCGGCGTACTACCGCTTCCGCAACTTCCACATCCCATAATTATAAAAAATAAAAGATTATTAAATAAAATACCGAGGCTATCAGGTAAAAGACTGGCTATAAATAATTACAATTTATAAACCTTTATCCGAAGTGTTTTTTTGAATTTGTAAGTAAGCTCGTAAAGCAATTATTATTTGTAACCCTTTCAAATTTATAACTGCAACTTTAATGTGATTTTTTGTAAAAAATTAAAGTGCAAATCTGAATTGCAATAATATTTTATGCTGAATTTTTTTGTTACTTAGTTATCACAGAACTCCTTCTATATAAATCTTATGCCCTCATTCTCAATTAACCAAAATTAATGAATTGTTACTAATAATATGGTATAACTTAATAGTGAGCGCATGAAACAACATTTTACCATTTGCATTGCGTTCAATATAATAGCTGGCTTTATCCAGTTCCTTTACAATGGCTTCTTGCTGACCGATACCACAAAACTTATTTATTTTTTGTGCAAATTCAACTTCGTTATTACTTTCAGTTGAGTTTGGATTGCCCATAATATTTACCCGGATGGCAGTTTCGAGCAAATGATTAAAGTATTTTAAAAACTGTTTTTGTTTTTCACGGCCTTGCTTACTCATATCATCAATCCATTTTACCTGACCCGGTAAGTTTTTTTTGATGATTAAATTTAGCCAGTCTCTTAAAATGGCCTGCCAATCATCTTCCTCATGTTGTAACAAATGCAAGGCTTCTCTGTAATTGCCTTCGCTAATTGCAGCAATCTGTTGTGCCTTTTCTGTTTTTACACTGGCTCTTATTACTAAAGCCGTTTCAATATCAGCATTGCTTAAGGAGGGTATTTTTATTAATTGCGTTCTGGATAAAATGGTTGGCAAAATCTGTTCTTCATTTTCTGCTACTAAAATAAATAAGGTATTGGGAGGGGGCTCTTCAATTAATTTTAAAAGTTTGTTGCCGTTTTTTGTAAGATATTCCGGCATCCAGATGATGAGGATTTTGTACTCGCTTTCAAAACTTTTTAAACTGATTTTGCGGTTGATATCGTTACATTCTTCGGCAGTAATATTGCCCTGTTTGTTTTCGGCGCCAATAAACTGCAACCAATCGAACACATTGCCGTAAGGATGGATGCTGATAAACTCCCGCCACTCTTTAATATAATCGACGCTGACAGGTTTGTCGCCCGGTTTTTTTGGAATTACCGGATATGAAAAATGAATATCCGGATGTATTAATTGACTGGCTTTAATACAAGCAGGGCAAGTACCACAACTATCAATTATATTTTCATTAGTTAGTGGTTGAATTGTTGCTGGAGCTTCGTCGCCAAATAAAGAAGGTGCTGTTTCTTTTTTTGATTTGCCATTTACAACATCGCAAACAACAAATTGTGCAAATGCCAGCGCTAGTGATAAAGCGCCACTGCCTTCTTTACCTAAAAACAACAGTGCATGGCTTAACCTGTTTTGCTGTACCAGTTTTACCAGATTTTCTTTTACTGGTTTTTGACCTATAATTTTTTCGAACTGCATTGCTACAAAGTAAATTAAAAAAGCCATCCAAATTTTAAAAAATCGGGATGGCTTTTTAAGAAAAAAGTTATAATGATAGTTTACCGATAATTTCGTCGCTTAACGGAGTTGTTTTACTATCGAATTTTGCAATAATATTTCCTTGTTCATCCAATAAAAATTTATTAAAGTTCCATTTTATTTCAGCATCCAAAACGCCGTTTTCCGATTTATTACAAAGCCATTTGTAAATAGGAGCAATGTCATCGCCCTTTACCGAAATTTTTGCAGCCATCGGAAAACTTACGCCATAATTTTTTTTGCAGAAAGCTTTTATATCAGCATTGCTGCCGGGTTCCTGGGCTCCAAAATTATTTGCAGGAAAACCAACAATCACCAGTTTGTCCTGATATTTTTTATACAAGGTTTCCAGCCCTTCATACTGGTTGGTAAAACCACATTCAGAAGCTGTGTTTACAATCAATATTTTTTTGCCTTTAAAATTTGCAAAATCAATTGTGCCACCATCTAATGCGGCTACTTTAAAATTGTATATAGATTGTTTGCCAATTGTTGATTCTGCATTGCTAAAATTGTTCATCGTATTTGTTGGTAGGTTTTCTGTGCAGGAAAAAATTGCTGCGGTAAGAATAATTATTTTTATCATGCTATAATAAACGTTTTGAAAATGGAATTGGTTTAAAAAATCTTTTATTTATTTTATTGTTTTTCGTAACAACCTAAATCGGGTAAACCAATATTGCGGTTTTTGCCATCCAGATCGGTAGTGTAAATTGTGGCAATGCCTTTATTAATACCCGGTGCCAACGGGTTGTTGTTATGAAAATCGAAAATACTTCTTGAAACATTCACACTGTCAAATAAAGGATTTTGATTTTTTATGGAGAAAGTAAATGTGCAATTTGCAACCTCTTCAGTAGCCCGGTACAAACAATTATTTACCGAAACATTAAATGGATCGGCCCCCAGTTTGTTTACAATTATTTCATTTTTTACAAAGCCATCTTCGCCCCAAAAAATACAGTTTGTAAAATTAGCAGAAAGTGGTTTGGTAATAACAGCGGCATTGATCAAACCAAAATTGCTGATAGCCAACACCGGATTTTTATGATTGATAAAAGTAGAGTAGGATGCAACTGTACAATTGGTAAGACTGTAAGATCCGCCTAAAACAAAACTGATATTATTGCCGCAATTCGTTATTAAACTATTATCAGCCAGTAAACTGCTGTTTATAAAATACAAGCCTGCATCGTATGCATTATCAACAATACATTGTTGCAGGGTAACTTTTGGCTGTGTATTGCCTGATGGATTTTCGGCAACAATTGCCTGGTAAGCATTTTTTACAATGGCATATTTCAGCAAATTATTTTTACTCAAATTTCTAAAATAAATTCCCGGCCAACTTGCTGGCAAACTGTTATAAATAGTATCCAACCTGTCGCCGGTAAATATTACCGGGTTTGATTTGTTGCCGTTTACTAATAAAGTTCCATCAACTAAAAAGGGTGCATTTGCATGAGCATAAATTCTGCAGCCGGCATCAATGTTTAAAATGGCATTGGTATCTACTTGCAGGCTGCCTAAAATTACATAGGGCAAATTATTGCGCCAGTTAATGTTTCCGCTAATAATTCTGTTGCGTAAAAAATTGGCGTTTTGTCCAAAGGCTTCCAGTTGAATAAAACGGCTGTTGCCATTGTAGGCAATTTCAATACTGTCTTTAACAATAAAAGGCAGGTTGCTTAAATTGGGATTGATGTTTACCGAAACAAAAACATACATGCTGTCGTTGGCCGCCAATTCAATATTGCTTTGCATTGCAGCTGCAATGCCATTAATATTTATTTTGTAAGCAGATGCTGCGCCACCCATTAATTTTACATGGGTAAGATTTAGTTTTTGATTATTGGGATTGTTTATTTTAAATGATTGGGTGATGGAGCCGATGCTGGTAAATACGGTATCAAATTGTAAACTGTTTGTACTGGTTGTTAAACGGGCATCAGCACTTGTTATAAAGCTGTCTTTTTTACAGGAAGAAATTGTAAACAAAATTGTTACCATCAGCAGCAGTAAAAAATGAAATGGCTGTAATGGTTTTTTAAAATGCTTCATCATTCAAAAATAAAGGTATTTTTTCAACAGAAGTTTGGCTAGTTATTTAGATGCAAAAGTCAGGGTGGCAATGCTGAGTTTTACGCCATCAATATTTAGTAAGTAATGGGCACTTGCTTCCAGTGTTGCTCCGGTTGTAACCACATCATCTACCAGTAATAAATGTTTGCCTTTTAAAAATGATCCATTCTTTAATGCAAAACTTTCTGCTACATTTTCCCAGCGTTCGGTACGGTGTTTTTTTGTTTGCGTTTCGGTAAAATGTTGCCGGATTAAATAATTATTCAGTACCGGAACTTTCATTGATTGGGCAATGCCATTGCAGATTATTTCGGCCTGGTTGTATCCTCTTTTTCTTTCCTTATCAGGGTAAAGCGGAAGCGGTATTAACCCGTCAATATTAAAACGGTTGCTTTCCAATAATGACTTCCCCATTAACTCGCCGAGGTAATGGCCAATATCGGTATTACCTTTATATTTTAACTGATGAATTAAATGTTGAATGAGGGATGATTTTGCAAAATAATATTCGCTGTGAGCCGCCACTAATGGGATTCTTCCCCAAAATATTTTTTCGATGGGGTTATTGGGATGAGCTGCAAAATTGGTAACGGGCAGGTTAATAAAACATTTGGCACACAGCAAACTCTCATCTGCCAAAACATCGCTGCCACAGCCATTACAAATATGAGGGTAAAATAAATGAGCTGTATCGGCTAATATGTTTTTTAAAAACTGCATGCGGCAACAATTAAAAACAATTCATATAAATATTTATCTTTAGTAAGATACTAAAACAAATATTGATACAACTCCTCAACTTTTGCCAATGCAACCACTTCGATATTAAATTTTAGTTTGCTCATCGATTTGGCATTGTACTTACTTACAATAATTTTTTGGAAGCCCAGTTTTTCTGCCTCTGCAATACGTTGTTCAATACGGTTAACGGCTCTTATTTCTCCACTCAATCCAACTTCTCCGGCAAAACAAAAATGTTGGTTTATGGGAATGTCTTCGTAGCTACTCAGCAAAGCGGCAACAATTGCAAGGTCAATTGATGGGTCTTCTACTTTTAAACCGCCAGCAATATTTACAAAAACATCCTTTGTTCCAAAATGAAAGCCGCCCCTTTTTTCCAAAACAGCCAATAGTAATTGCAACCTGCGTAAATCAAATCCGGTAACGGTTCGTTGCGGAGTTCCATAAACACTTTGTGTAACCAATGCTTGTCCTTCAATTAATAAAGGCCGGATGCCTTCCATGGTTGCAGAAATGGCGATTCCGCTTAATTGCTCTTCTTTTTGGGTAATTAATATTTCTGAAGGATTACTCACAGCCCTCATGCCATCCCCTGTCATTTCATAAATCCCCAATTCGGAGGTGGAACCAAATCGGTTTTTAAGGGTTCTTAAAATGCGGTAGGCATAATGACGGTCGCCTTCAAATTGCAGTACCGTATCAACCATATGTTCTAATATTTTTGGTCCGGCAATGTTGCCGTCTTTTGTAATATGGCCAATAATAAAAACCGGTGTGTTGGTTTCTTTTGCAAAGCGTTGCAACTCTGCAGCACAGTCTCTTATTTGGCTTACGCTGCCGGCACCACTTTCAACAAAGGGCGATTGTAAAGTTTGAATTGAATCAACAATTACCAATTGTGGTTTTAGCTTTTTAATTTCCTGAAAAATTACCTGCGTATTGGTTTCGGTAAGCAAATAAAAATTTTCGTTATTAATGCCTAATCGGTCGGCTCTCATTTTTATTTGTTGCTCACTTTCTTCGCCACTAATGTAAAGTGTTGTAATGTTTTTTAATTGTAAACCAATTTGTAAAAACAAGGTTGATTTGCCAATGCCCGGTTCGCCAGCAACCAATACAATGCCGCCCAGTACTATGCCTCCGCCCAATACCCTGTTCACTTCTGCATCGGGTGTAATAATCCGTTGCGCCTCGGCACTGCTTACTTCGCTGAGTGAAATCGTTTTTATTTTTTCATGACCGTTGTAATTTTTCCACTCGTCTTTTTCAGTTTTTTCTGTTCCCTTAATTATTATTTCTTCAACAAAAGTATTCCAGTTATTACAGCCTGGACATTTGCCTACCCACTTTGCACTTTCGTGCCCACAACTCTGACAAAAAAAAGCCGATTTCGTTTTACTCATTTGGTAAAAGTAAAAAGTAAAATTGAGAGAAACGGTTTAAACTAAAACGGAAAAAATAAAATGAGGAATTTGATTTTACCGGATCAAAAAATTAATTGATTTATTAAAATCAAAGCTGATTTTAAAGTTGAATTTTTTCAAGAATTCAGAAAGTTTTTTTAATTCGAATTTATTTTTGCCTGATGAAAATAGGGCAGTATAAAATGGTATAAAAAGTAAAAGGGTCAACATTGCTGTTGACCCTTTATACTTACTAACCCATTAAATTCTATTGCTAAAATACTAATTGCCCTCCAAAAAAAAAATAAATTTTTAAAGATGTGAATAAGTTATTTGGGGTACTGCTTACCGTAAAGTTTAACTATTATGCAGCATAAGTAATTGATAATTAGAATTATATCTACTTTTTTTTAACTCCTTTTCAATCTAAAATAAAAAACTTGCCCGTTGAAATGAAAATTTAATTAAGTTTATAATATAAACTACTTTACGTTTGTATTCAATTTGATAACAATGAAACATTTATTAACTACAGTTTTAATTTTGAGTTTTTTTATTGGAAATGCCCAAGTTAAAATATCTGGAAAATTAACAGATAATAAAAACAATCCGGTAAAAGGAGTTAGTGTTCAGCTTAAAAATAGTTACGACGGGGCTACTACCGATTCGTTGGGGCGGTATACTTTTTCAACCGATGAAAAAGGTGAATTTGAGTTGGAAGCTACCAGTTTGGGTTATAATACTGTTTCCCAGCAAATCAAGCTTCAAAATGTAGACATTCGTTTAAACATTAATTTAAAAGAGCAAATCACTGAATTAAAGGCAGTTGTTATATCAGCAGGTTCATTTGTAGCAAGCGATAAAAACAAGGGAGCTGTATTAAGTTCGCTTGATATTGTTACTACCCCAAGTGCAAATGGCGATGTTACCAGTGCTTTTAAATCTTTGCCAGGCACCCAGCAGGTTGGTGAAAGTGAGGGACTTTTTGTAAGAGGGGACACGGCTACTGAAAGTAAAATTTATATGGATGGAAATCTGGTAAATAATTTTTTTTATAGTAGCACACCAGGCATTGCTACCAGAGGTCGCTTTAATCCATTTCTTTTTAAAGGCACCGTTTTTAGTACAGGTGGTTATTCTGCTTTGTATGGTCAGGCACTTTCGTCGGCTTTAATTTTAGAAAGTATTGATTTGCCCGAAAGAACCCAGGCCGATGTAAATATTTCCATTTTGGGAATGGGTGGCGGCATTCAGCATTTGGCAAAAAATAAAAAATCTTCCTGGGGTGTTTCGGGTAACTATGCCAATTTGTGGTTGGCGTTTAATGTAATTAAGCAAAAGCAGGATTTTTTTAAAGTGCCCACTTATCAACAAGGCGATGCAAATTTTCGAATTAAAACAAGCAATGGCGGATTTATAAAATACTATGGTTATGTAAGTGCTAACCAAACTGGTTTTAGAAATGCTGATATTGATTCGGTAATATTAAAAGATGCTTTTGAAATTAAAAACCTCAACATTTATCAAAATATAAATTGGAAAGACAGGATTGGTAATGGCTGGCGCATCAATACTGGGTTTAGTTTTAGTACCAATAAAGATGACATTCAAAATGAAACACAGGATGCTAATAATAAAAAAATGGTAATTACCAGTCCGGCTTTTTATGCGTTTAAAAATTTTAGTTTAATCAATAATGGAACCTATGCACAGGGAAGAGTGGTTTTAGAAAAAAAATTAAAAGCCTTAAATACCATCCGTTTTGGCAGTGATTATTTTTACAGCAGCGAAAAATCCACTTATACTTTATACGATGGGACAAAATATATTGAACAGGTAACCGACAAGCTTTTTGCAGCTTTTGCAGAAACAGATATTTATCTTACCAATAACATTGCTGCAAAAATTGGAGCCCGTGTTGAACATTCCACCATCATGAATAAATGGAATTTTGCACCCAGAGTTTCGATGGCTTATAAGGTTGGCGAAAGCAGCCAGGCATCATTTGCATACGGTATCTATTATCAAAATCCCGAAAGAAAATATTTACCCGGAACAGCAGGGTTGGATTATTCAAAAGCCGCTCATTATATTTTGCAGTATACCAAACAAGCCAATAACAAAACTTTTAGAACAGAAGTTTTTTACAAAAAATATAATAATTTATTTAAGACAGCACCTAACAGTTCGGGTAGAGAAATTGCTGCAAATAACCAAGGCAATGGTTATGCAAAAGGAGCAGAAATATTTTGGAGGGATAAAAAAACAATCAAGAATGTTGACTACTGGATTTCCTATTCTTATCTGGATACCAAAAGAAAATTTTTAAATTTTCCTGCATCTATCCAACCCTCATTTGCTGCAAACCATACGCTGGCATTGGTTTTTAAAAGATTTGTAGTTCCCTGGAAAACCGGATTTAATGTGAGTTATAATTTTGCAACGGGCCGACCTTATTACAGAATTGCTTTTGATAACACACAAAATAAATACGCCATTACCGACGAAGGCAAAACCATCAATTACAACAGTATGAGTTTTAGCATAAATTATTTACCAAACCTGGGTAAAACCAATACAAAAACATTTGCAGTTTTTGTATTGGGGATCAATAATGTGTTGGGGCAAAATCAAATTTATAATTACAATTACAGTAACGATGGCAGCCGAAAAGAAGCCATCACACCACCCAGTAAACGCTTTGTGTATATTGGTTGTTTCTTAAGTTTTGGAATCGACCGTACACAGGATGCCATCAACAATAATTTATAATTTCAGCAAATAAAAAAATCAACCATCTTAAAACAAATAAAAATGAAAAAATTACTAATTACCGCAATTGCATTTATGTGCTTATCTGCTTCATTTGCACAAAGTGAAAAATATATTGCAGCCATGAAAAAAAATATTGCTGCAATGGATACCAGTTTTAAAAGCCCGGAAAGTTTATTGAGCCTGGCTAATAATTTTGAAAGAATTGCAACCGCCGAAAAAACACAATGGCTACCTTTTTATTATGCAGCTTTCATTCATGTTAATTTAGGTTTTATGCAACAGGATAAAGAAAAAATTGATGGCATTGCAGATAAGGCAACTGCATTGATTGAAATTGCTGATTCATTGATGCCTGCAAATTCAGAAATCTCTTGTATTAAAAGTATGATTGCAAGTTGCCACATGATGGTAAACCCTATGCAGCGCTGGATGGAATACGGAAAAGAAAGTGGAGAAAATATGCAGGCCGCCATGCTACAGGATCCTTCAAATCCAAGGCCTTATTTTTTAAAAGGGCAGGGTTTAAAATTTACACCTGAGCAATTTGGAGGCGGTTGTAAAACGGCCAAACCCGAGTTTCAAAAAGCCATAGATAAATATGCAACATTTAAACCTGCAAGCGAACTGCATCCAACATGGGGTCAATCACAAGTAGAAGGTTTGATGAAAGATTGTAAATAATTATCTCAATAATTATGGAAGAAAATAGTATGACAGAAAAGGATAGCCTAAAGCTCATCAATGAAATTATTGGCAAAGCTAAACGCAGCTATATCACTACTGGAGCGGCTTCTATTGTTTGTGGTGTTTTAATAATAGTTTGCAGTTTGCTTACCTGGTGGCAATTGTATGCAAATCAAAAATTTGGTTTCGATGTGTGGTTATTGGTTTTTATTGCCGTACTTCCGCAAGTATATTTTTCGATTAAAGAAAAAAAGAAACGAAAGTTTGTAAGTCACGATGATCTTACAATGCCTTATGTGTGGAGCCGTTATAAAAAACAACAACATTGTAATGTTTAAAGATCTGGATCCCATATTACATTCGCAATTACGGCTGGCAGTTATCAGTTTGCTAATTAGTGTTAAGGAAGCAGAGTTTACTTTTTTAAAAGAAAAAACAAATGCAACTGCCGGCAATTTAAGTGTGCAAATTAATAAACTAAAAGATGCCGGTTATATTGATGTGGTTAAACAATTCAACAATAATTATCCGCAAACTATTTGTAAAATTTCAACAAAAGGAGTTGATGCTTTTGAAGCTTATGTAAAGGTTTTAAAAACTTATATGAATCCCGAAACGTAGCTGTTACAAAACAGCTTTAGGGATAAAAATTAATGCTTCCCAATTCAATGGTTTAAGAATTTTACGGAGTAAAATAAATTATTCTGGCAACTCCGTAATTCTTTCATCAACCGCTCTGGCAAAGGCTGCGGCACTTATTTTCTTTAAAGGATTTTTTCGGTTTTCGCTATGCTCCACCCTGTTATTTAATATATCCACACATGCAAAAATAGCTTCCCTGAATGAGGCTTCATCCGCAACATTTTTTCCGGCAATATCAAATGCAACACCATGATCGGGTGATGTGCGTACGCCAGTTAAACCGGCGGTATAATTTACACCTTGCCCAATTACCAGCGATTTAAAAGGTATCAAACCCTGGTCGTGGTACATAGCCAAAACTGCATCAAATTTTTCATGATGACCTCTTGCAAAAAATGCATCGGGTGAGTAAGGGCCAAAGCAAAAAATATCTTTTTGTTTAGCATCTTTAATAGCCGGCCTAATAATTTCTTCTTCTTCTTTTCCTATCAAACCTTCATCACCGGCATGAGGGTTCAACCCTAAAACCGCAATTCTAGGTTTATCAATTCCAAAATCTTTTTTTAAACTATTGTTGATGATTTGCAGTTTACTTAAAATATTTTCTCTGGTAATGTGCTGAGCAATATCTTTTACCGCCACATGTTCTGTAACTAAACCTACCCTCATATTTTCACCAATCATCAGCATAACTACATCCTGTACCCCAAATAAATTTTTAAGGTAAGGCGTATGGCCTGTAAAATTAAATTCAACCGACTGTGTATTTTGTTTATGAATGGGCGCCGTAACAAGGCCGTCAATTTTGCCATCTTTTAACGCCTGTGCGGCAGCAACCAAACTAATTACGGCGTACTTTCCGCCCACTTCATTCAGCAATCCCGGGGTTATCGAAACCTCTTCTTCCCAGCAATTATATAGGTTTACCTGTTTGTGATTGATGCGGCTGCCATCCTTTACTGTACTAAAATTAAAATTTGCATCTGGCGTTGCCTTTCGGTAAAAATTCAACACTTTATTATTGGCAAATATAACAGGGGTGCATATTTCAAGCAGGTGGTTGTCGGCAACAGTTTTAATAATTAACTCCAGCCCAATGCCATTTACATCACCACAGCTTAATCCAATTACCGGTTTATTTTCAGTATGCATACAAACAAATTTTAAGTTGTAAAAATACAACATTGTTTTACAAAACAGTTTCAATAAAATATGCAGTCAATAAGGGTTAGTTATTTTTTTTGTTACCGGCTAGGGTACTGCTATGTAACAGCGGTTGCGTCGCACCAGTTAACAGTTACAACTTTAGGCAACATTTTTTACGGTTGCCAATCTTGTAAATGAATACCAAGTTGCATTAAACTTATCGGGCTAACCCTTGCAAAAAATAAGGTTATATTAAATACTGTATTTTCACCAAATCGTTTTACAGTTAATTTTTTATTTTGAAATTAAAAAAATCTTTAGGCCAGCATTTCTTAAAAGATGAATCAGTAATTCAAAAAATTATTGATGCATTGCAGCAGGATCAAATCAGCAATTTATTAGAAGTAGGTCCTGGTGGAGGTGCCCTTACAAAAAAGCTTATAGAAATACCGGGTGTAAATTTTAAAGCGGTAGAATTGGATGAAGAAAAAATCAGGTTCTTAAAAAAAACATATCCGGTTTTAACCGACCGTATCATTGCCCAAAATTTTTTAGAAATTGAAAAACCTTTTGATGAACCTTTTATAGTTATTGGTAATTTCCCTTACAATATATCAACACAAATTTTGTTTAAAGTATTGGATTGGAAGGACGATGTACCAGTTGTAATTGGTATGTTTCAAAAAGAAGTAGGCAAGCGTGCTGCAAGTAAAGAGGGTAGCAAAGTGTATGGCGTATTAAGTGTTTTAATACAGGCTTTTTATGAGGTGGAATATTTATTCGATGTAAGTTCACAATGTTTTACACCACCACCAAAAATTGAAAGTGGCGTAATAAGGCTTCGCCGAAAAACAACCGAGTTGGATGTAAGAAGTCACCGTTCCTTTGTAATACTTGTAAAAACAGCTTTTAACCAGCGGCGCAAAACTTTACGCAATGCAGTAAAAAGTTTATTTGCTCCCGAAATTTTACAAGATGAATTATTTGATAAAAGAGCCGAAGCCCTTAGCGTAGAAGATTTTGCCAAACTAACATTTAAAATGAATTAACAATGAAATGCAAGTATGTTTTTTATGCAATGGTAATAACAATGGTATTTTCTTCCTGCTATTCTTCAAGATACCTGTACAACCCACCTGCACACAATGTTCCGGTATTGATAGAAAAAGGGGATAGTAAAATTGCTGCTTATTATTCTTCAAATCTCAGCAGTAATTCAAGTTTTGAAAATAACGGCAATCTAAAAAAAAATAATTCTGTTGCCTTCGATTTACAGGCGGCCTATGCCCTGAGCAATCATATTGCGCTGCAAGCCTTGTATACAAAACGAACCGAACAAAATTTTGCAGATTATAATCTAAATAGTTTCGACACCAGCATTCAGCATTTTAATAACCAACTTATCGAATTCGGGATTGGATATTTTACCTACATGCGAAGTAATAAAAAAGTGATTTTTCAAATATTTGCCGGTGCCGGAAAAGGTTCTTCATCTTTTACAGATGAATATCAAACTCCCGGAAATCCTGCACATAAACGTTTTATGAATGTCGATGTAACCAAGTTTTATTTGCAACCATCCTTTATAGTTAGATATCGAAATAATTTTACCACCAGTATTTCTAACCGTGTAAGTTTTATAAATTTCAGCAATACCCAAACCGATTATTCGCCCGATGAAATAAAAGCGTATCGGTTAGCCAGCCTCGATCAGGAAACCAGTATTTTTTGGGAGCCGGCATTCAGTAATGTAATTGGAATAAAAAAAATTCCGGGTTTACAATTTGAAATACAAATGGGAATTTCTTTTATCCTTAGCCAGCGCCCAATCGATTATCGAAGTTTTAATGCATCTGCAGGCGTAGTGCTCGATCTACCCAAATTATTTAAAGGCAATACTCCCGATCAAAAAAACTAACAACTGTTAACATTTCAATTTGCTAGTTGTATTTTTGCAACTCGATTGTTTGTTTATAATTACGGTTAAATAGAATCGTAAGCAGCTTTTAAAAATTCCGGAAATATGGGTAATTCAACAGAATCTAAAGTTCGAATAGTAACTGCCGCAAGTTTGTTTGATGGGCACGATGCAGCAATCAATATTATGCGTCGTATCATGCAATCAAAGGGTGCCGAAATTATTCATTTAGGCCATAACCGCAGTGTACATGAAATTGTAGAATGCGCCATAGAAGAGGATGTGCAGGGAATTGCCATTACCAGTTACCAGGGTGGGCATGTAGAGTTTTTTAAGTACATGAAAGATTTGCTGGATGAGAATTGTTGCGGCCATATTAAAATATTTGGCGGCGGCGGCGGTACAATATTACCTGCAGAAATTGATGAATTGCATCAATATGGAATTACAAGAATTTACAGTCCGGATGATGGCCGGCACATGGGGTTGGAAGGAATGATTGAAGATGTGATACAGCAATGTGGCCCCCTCCCAACCTCCCCCGGTGGGGAAGGAGATTTGATGCAGACAGATTTTTGGAAAGCTGCTGAAAAGTGGAACGGAGCATTACCGCTTGGCGAAAAAAAAGATATCAGAAAAATTGCAAGAGCTATAACTCTTGCGGAAGCCGGAATGGATTATTCCGAAATTTATGAGGGTAGTTCAATTACTGTAAATAATTTTTTGGCAGATCCGATTTTATATGGAAAGCTTAAAGAGTTTGCATTGTCTCATCGTAAAGGGGGAACTGAAGCGGAAAGTTTTTTGTGGAATAATTTAAGAAGCAAACAAATCGGATACAAATTCCGCAGACAACATATCATTGGACAGTTTATTGCAGATTTTGTTTGTTTAAAAAAAGGGTTGATTATAGAGATTGATGGAGGTTATCATCAATTGCCGGAAATAAAATTAAGTGATCTTGAAAGAACTGCAGACTTGAATAAATTAGGGTTTGATGTAATCAGGTTTAATAATGAAGAAATTCTGAATAAAATTGAAGAAGTTCGGGAAACTATTTTAAATAAATTATCACAACTGCCAGATAAGATAAGAACTGCTAAAGAATTTGAACGCTCTAAAGCCTCCCCCACCGGGGGAGGTTTGGAGGGGGCCGTTCTAGGCATTACCGGCACAGGAGGTGCTGGTAAATCTTCAGTAACCGATGAAATTGTACGAAGGTTTTTGAATAATTATACCGATAAAACCATCGCTGTTATTTCGGTTGATCCTTCAAAGAAAAAAACCGGCGGAGCCTTACTGGGCGATCGTATCCGGATGAATTCCATTTCTTCTCCACGGGCTTATATGCGTAGCCTTGCTACCCGTGAAAGTGATAAAGCCTTAAGCGAATATGTACAGGAAGCCATAGATATTTGCAAAGCTGCAGGATACGATTTTATTATTTTAGAAAGTGCCGGTGTGGGCCAGAGCGATGCTTCCATTCTAGATTATGTTGATGTAAGCTTGTATGTGATGACGCCGGAATACGGTGCAGCATCGCAGCTTGAAAAAATAAATATGCTGGATTATGCCGACGTTGTTTGTGTAAATAAATTTGATAAGGCAGGTGCTTTAGATGCCTTGCATGATGTACGCAAACAATACAAACGCAATCATGGATTGTGGACTGCAAAAGATGAGGAGCTTCCAATTGTTGGTACAATTGCTGCACAATTTAATGATGCCGGAATAAATGAATTGTTTGAAAGATTGATGGAAAAAATTGCTGAAAAAACTTCAGTAAAATTTCATGGCGATATTGAACACCATATCCATATTGCCGAAACGGCTAGTCAAACCATGATCATTCCTCCTAAGAGGGTAAGGTATCTTGCAGAAATTGCAGAAGCAAACGAAACCTATAACAGTTGGGTGTTAGAGCAGGCAACAGCCGCAACTTCTTATTACCAACTGGAAGGCGTAAAAAAAATATTACCCGATGCAGCAATGCAAATTGAAGCATCAACAAAAAATATTTTAAAAACGTTATCGCCAGAAAGTTTGGAAAAAATAAATAACTGGCCGGTTGTTGTAGCAGCATACAATAAAGCATTTTTTGAATTTAAGGTTCGAGATAAAATAATTAAACAGCCACTAACTTTTACAAGTTTATCGGGTACGGTTATACCAAAAGTGCTGTTGCCAAAATATAAAGACTGGGGTGATATTTTAAAATGGCAGTACCAGGAAAATTTGCCTGGCGAATTTCCCTATACCGCCGGTGTGTTTCCTTTAAAAAGAGATGGTGAAGATCCTACCCGAATGTTTGCCGGCGAAGGTGGCCCCGAAAGAACTAATAAAAGGTTTCACTATGTAAGTCTTGGCCAGCCTGCAAAGCGCTTGTCTACTGCATTCGATTCGGTAACCTTGTATGGCGAAGATCCCGGAAACCGCCCCGATATTTATGGTAAAGTTGGCAACAGTGGCGTAAGCATTGCAACCGTTGATGATGCCAAAAAATTGTACAGTGGTTTTGATTTATGCGATCCAAAAACTTCGGTGAGTATGACGATCAATGGCCCTGCTCCAATGTTACTGGCATTTTTTATGAATGCCGCCATCGATCAGCAATGCGAAAAATATATTATTGAAAATAATTTAAAGGAAGCAGTAAATAAAATAATTGAAGAAAAATATAATATCGTTGAACTCCCAAAGTATATTGGCGTTAATGGTAAACCGGTACATCATAGTACGCTGCAAAAAAATGCAGGTGCTCAGGTTCCCTCTTCAGGTGGCGAAGAGGGCGTATTGCCCGAAGGTAACGATGGGCTGGGCCTGCGTTTGCTTGGATTGAGTGGCCAGGATGTTTTACCAAAAGAGGTGTACCAAAAAATTAAGGCACAGGCTTTATCAACCGTTAGAGGAACCGTTCAGGCAGATATTTTAAAAGAAGATCAGGCACAAAACACTTGTATATTTTCAACAGAGTTTGCATTAAAATTAATGGGCGATGTGCAGGAATATTTTATCGGAAATAAAATTCAAAATTTTTACAGCGTCAGTATCAGCGGTTATCATATTGCCGAGGCAGGCGCTAATCCGGTTACCCAGCTTGCTTTTACGCTGGCAAACGGATTTACTTATGTGGAGTATTACCTGAGCCGTGGAATGCTTATCGATGATTTTGCGCCCAACCTTTCATTCTTTTTCAGCAACGGAATGGATCCTGAGTATAGTGTTATTGGCAGGGTGGCCCGTAAAATTTGGGCAAAGGCCATGAAATTAAAATACAAGGCACACGACCGCAGCCAAAAATTAAAATATCATATTCAAACCAGTGGCCGCAGTTTGCATGCACAGGAAATTGATTTTAATGACATCCGTACAACCTTGCAGGCATTGTATGCCATTTATGATAATTGCAATTCCTTACACACTAACGCCTACGATGAGGCGATTACAACACCTACCGAAGAAAGTGTTCGCAGGGCAATGGCCATTCAGTTAATCATTAACCGGGAATTAGGTACAGCAAAAAATGAAAACCCCAACCAGGGTGCATTCTTAATTGAAGAATTAACCGACCTGGTAGAAGAAGCGGTGATGTTGGAATTTCATAAAATAACAGAAAGGGGTGGTGTGTTAGGCGCTATGGAAAGAATGTACCAGCGCAATAAAATTCAGGAAGAAAGTTTGTATTACGAAACGCAAAAACATACCGGCGAATATCCAATAGTTGGCGTAAATACTTTTTTAAATAAAAACGGAAGTCCAACAATTTTACCTACTGAAGTAATACGAAGTACTACCGCTGAAAAAGAATTTCAAATAAGTACATTAAATGCATTTCATCAACGGCATGAGGCCGAAGCTGCAAGCAGGTTAAAAAAATTGCAGGAGGTTGCGGTTAAAAACGGGAACCTTTTTGAAGAGTTGATGGAAACCGTAAAGTACTGTTCACTCGGGCAGATAACAAATGCATTGTATGCTGTAGGCGGGCAATACCGCAGAAATATGTAATGCTGATTTAATAATGCAAATCAATAACTGCACTGAATTCATATTTTTTATGAGGTTGAAAACTCACGCCAATTTTTTCATAACTGCTCAGTAAAATATTCCGGTGCCCCAGCGATGGAACATTGGTATCTATTAAAAGAGATAAAACAATATCCAGCGGATCATCATTTCCATAGTCGCAACACTCGCCATTAAAATAACTTTTTTTTTCGCATTCATTAGTAAGCCTGTCATGGCCGGTATAACCGCTTTTTCCCGAACTTTTTGCATGACAAAATGCACTGGTATAACATTTCTTATCTGCAAACAGCAAAGGTTTTGCTTCCAGTTTTCGTAAGGTTTCTAACAGCGATTTAAAATAATAAGTGTCATTCAATAATTCTAATTTATCACTCATTTTGGGGTACTTTGTAAGTACCGTATTGGCAAATAATTTGGGGTAAACTCTTACCAGGTTTAAAATGTAAATAATTTCTTTTTCTTTGGGCTGCAGGTATTTTTCATTTGCTGCAGTGTTGCATTCGGCATATATAGGCATATTCCATTCTGCAGCATATTTGGCTAACGGTGATATGGAATAGATTTTTATTGCTGTTGCAGTTTGAGCAATTAAGGATGTTTTTAAAACAAAGAAAAACAAGAGGCCCAAAAAGTATTTCATGCAAATTTTTTTACAATGTAATTCATCATTACTGTTAAAAATTATTAGCGAAGTTTAAGTACTGTTAAAAATAATTGCTTCGGCAATTGCAGCAATAAAAGAGGCTGTCTTAAAACTGTCTTTTTTAACCGCAGAGGCGCAAAGGCGCAGAGAAATAAAGTTTATTCAACCTGTAAAATCTGCGGCTCTCCGTCTCTGCGGTTATTTTTTGGGCTTAGGGACAGCCTTATAATAAAAATGAATATTGTAGGATGGCGTAAGTTTTTTAAGCCGCATCGGTAATAAATTTTACCAAAAATCTTTTAGCTACGGGCAACAAAGTTTCTTCAACCGGAAATTGTTGTGAGCAATCCAACGCATAAACAGCCGGGTTGGGAAGGTCGGTTTTTTTGCGAATCAATTCCAATTTTATTTGTTCGTTGGTAGACGAAATACTTCTGGTCCATTTATCAATAAAACATGTTTTGATGCCCCGGTATTTTTCATCATGTTTTTCAAATATGCTCAACCGGTATTGGTAAACATGCGTATCATGACCCTTTCCATTAATTAAAAAAAAATATCCCTCGGTATTGTCCAAAGGCACCAGGCCAACAGGTTGTATGGAAATCTTATCTTCTACAAATTCGTAAATGCCGGTTCCGTCATTAATGGTTTGTTGCATTTTAACACTGGCATAATTAATAATTTCTTCCAACTCTTGCATCATTTCATCATCTTCTATAAGCTGCTCATACAATACGGTTAGTTTTTGCAACTGGATACCGGTTAATTTTTTTGGAAAATGATTTTGAAGGAATTTTTTATTGTGTCGGAACGAAACAATATTGTTGTAATGAAAAATAATATCAGACAAAGGCGGATATAATTTGTTTTCATTAAAGCCACCGTTTATTTCCTGCAGGTAAGCCAACAGGGTATATTTTTTTAATTCAAAATCAATATAGCCTTCAGCAAACCAGGTTTCAGATAATGTTTTCATATTTTAAAATTGGTTTAATATGAAATTAATGTATGCTAGATATTTAAAAAACGATTTTGTAAGATGTTTTATTTTGTATTTTTTAAATAATTGAATCTTATTTTAATAATTAAATTTAATAAGATTTTAAATGAATGCTAAGCAATTGGTTAAATAGCTATTTCTATATGGATATGGTGTAATCTTTTTTATTGACTAATTTTAGCATACTATTTTTTAACAATGGATTAGTAAAAGGGTTTATGAAAGTGGGGATGTTTTAAAATTTACAGTCCAGCATTATTTTATAATTTGACAGCAGAACATCAACGGTTATCCGTTAATAATAAAAAGCAAATTCCTTTAGAACAATGGGGGCCTTACCTCAGTGAAAGACAATGGGGAACAGTAAGAGAAGATTACGGACCTTATGGCGATGCCTGGGGTTATTTGCCTTTCGACCAATCACATTACCGTGCCTATCGTTGGGGAGAAGATGGACTGGCGGGCATTTCAGACTATTTTCAAAATCTTTGTTTTGCCATTGCATTGTGGAATGGCAAAGATCGTATTTTAAAAGAAAGGCTTTTTGGTGTTGGCAATTACGATGGTAACCATGGCGAAGATGTAAAGGAATTATATTATTACCAAGATAATATTCCTACCCATTATTATATGGAGTATTTGTATAAATATCCGCAAAACGAATTTCCCTACAATGATATAATAAATACAAACCGTAGCCGAAGTAAACAGGAGCCGGAGTACGAAATTTTAGATACCGGCGTATTTGATAAGGATGAATATTTTGATGTAAAAGTTACTTATGCAAAACAAAATGCTACAGATATTTTTATAAAAATTGATGTTACCAATCGCAATACAAAAGCTGCAGCAATTACGGTATTACCTACTTTGTGGTTTTATAATCGCTGGGCATATGGAGGTAATGTAGATAAGCCTGTGATTAATTACCTGGATAAAACTTCGGTGATTGCAAAAAATAAGCGACTGGGTGATTATTATTTTTATTTTCAAAAACCCGCCGATTTATTATTTACCGAAAATGAAACCAATTTCAATAAAGTAAATGGCTCCGAAAATATTTCAGCTTTTACTAAAGAGGCTTTTCATGATGCCATCATAAATGGAAAAAATAAAACTCCTTTGCGAACGGTAAAGCAGGGTACTAAATGCTCGCCGGTTTATGAAATGACTATAAAAGCTGGCGAAACAAAAACGATTTATTGCCGCCTTACCGATAAAGCCGATGACAAACCTTTTTCAAAAGATTTTGAAAATGTATTTACTGTTCGAAAGCAAGAGGCGGATGATTTTTACAATGCTATTTTACCAAATCACAGCAACCCCGATTTAAAAAATATTCAACGCAAAGCCTTGGCTGGATTGCTTTGGAGTAAGCAGTATTATCATTTTGATATTGAACGTTGGTTAAACACCAGCGATGGCATCAGCCCGGTTAATGATGGCAAAAAATTTGGTCGCAATCACGATTGGACGCATCTTAAAAACCAGGATATTATTGCCATGCCCGACAAATGGGAGTATCCCTG
>JANPAP010000462.1:0-7613 GCA_031429975.1 Chitinophagaceae bacterium | reverse complement strand
ACCGCCGCTGGGACAGTGATTTTAAAACAGTAAAAAAAATATTGGCTTCAAATCTGTTGGGAGAAATTATTGAAGCCGAATTTCATTTTGATAGATTTAAACCGGTAATTGGTCCAAAATTGCATAAAGAAAATATTGCTCCCGGTGCAGGATTATTAAATGATTTGGGACCACATTTAATAGACCAGGCCCTGTGTTTATTTGGAATACCGGAAGCCGTTTTTGCCGACATCAGAATTACCAGAGAACAGTCTCAGGTAGATGATTGGTTTGATATTGTTTTGTATTATGCCCAATGTAGGGTAAGATTAAAAGCCGGTTATTTTGTATTGGAACCCCTGCCTGCATTTGTTATGCATGGCAGAAACGGATCGTTTATAAAAAGCAGGGCCGATGTACAGGAAACAAATTTACAGGCTGGCCTGCTGCCCAGTACAGATGATTGGGGAACAGAGCCAGAAAGTGAACAGGGATTATTACACACCGAAAAAAATGGAATAATAATTAAAGAAAAAGTTACAACCGAGCAAGGAAATTATTTTCATTTTTATGATGCAGTTTACAATGCAATTGTAAATGATACAAACATGCCGGTAACCTGCGACGATGGTATTGCAGTAATGCAAATTATTGAGGCTGCTGTAAAAAGTAATGCCAGTAAGGCTCTTGTAACACTTTTGTAATTATTGTAAAAGTTGCTTTTTGGGGTCGGTTAATAGTTACAAATAACTCAACCACCATTTTTCTTTGTGATTGCTTTTATAATGGTTGTACCATTTGCATAGTGGAAATAATAAAATCACTACAACTATCCAAACCAAATAAACAATTCCCAATCCATATCCATCATTGGCGGCAGTAAAATAAAATGAGAACTGTTCACCAATACCCATGCCTTCGTGAAAACTATGCCCTTTTGCAAAAAAGAATATTGCAGCAATTAAATGAATGAGATAAATATGCAGCACATAATAAAAGAAAGCTACTCGGCCATAAATCTGTATACAATTGGTAAACCCGTTTTTGATTTTTTCTAAAAATGACAACAGTAATAATGCCGGCCCGATTGTAATACATACATACATTAATGAAGGCGGGTATTTATGAACTTTTATAAATGCAAAAAATGTATACAGGCTACTTTGTTGAACAGCCCAAGGATAAGGATCGCCATAAACATTAAGGTACCTGATTACAACAAAAAACAGTATCAATCCAATTCCAATGCTGTTTAAAATTTGCATTCTTTTTTGGGATGAATATTTTGCTGTAAAAAATTTACCGCAACAATATCCCAACATCATCAACCCTGTCCAGGGTAAAAATGGATAAACGATAATAACCCTATGATTGGGTAAAAAATTATAAGCGGTGAATCTTGCACTATGTATCAAATCCATAAAAAATCCAGCAGAGAAATCTTTTGAGTTTTCCTGAAAATCTAACAAATTATGAGTACAAACAATGGCCAGTCCTATTGCAAAAATTAAATTGAAAGATTGCTTTATCAGCAAACCTAAAATCACCATGCTGATGCCAATTGCCCAAATAACCTGGAGGGGAATATTATTGTATAGTGGATTAAACGTCCAGGCTAAAGAAATTATAATTACTTCTACAAAAATCAACCACAATCCCCTTTTAATTAAAAATACGCTCAATTCCTTTTTTGTTTTCCGCAGGCTTTGCAGGTAAATGGATGTGCCCGAAAGAAACACAAAAACCGGTGCACAAAAATGAGTGATCCATCTGGTGAAAAATAAAAATGGAGTGGTTGTTACCAAATTTAAAGGATCATCCGAATCGGCAGTGAGGTGAAAATAATCCCTCACATGATCCAGCGCCATTAGCACCATTACAATGCCACGAAGAATATCGATCGATTCTATTCTTTTTGAATTTGCAGTTATTGAAGCTTGCATGTAGTTAGTTTAAATAACAATCTAAAATTTGATATTGACATTTGCAACTCTATTATTATTATTAAAATAATTTCACTCCAAGGTCGGTGTCCTCACCGACCCCTGCTTGAGCTCGTCTTTAATTAGGTCGGTGAAGACACCGACCTCGGGGGAAGAATTTGTTGCGAAATTAAAATTTACTTTACCTGGTTACATTTCAGTAAAAAGTTCTTTATTTATTTTCATTAATATCAAAATTTACCATCCAGTTTATTCCAAACTGATCGGTAAACATTCCAAAATAAGCGCCCCAAAATGTTTTGTTCATTGGCATTCCTATTTTTCCTCCGGCAGAAAGGCTGTTAAAAAAATGGTCGGCCTCTTCCATGCTATCTGCTTTAATTGAAATGGAAAAATTATTTCCCATCACCGGCTCCGGGCCAAATGCAGCCGAGCTGTCGCTGCCCATCAAAATAGTTTCTTTACTGATGGGTAAGGATACATGCATGATTTTTTCGCCCTCTTCGGGTGGGCAGGTTTTGCCATCCATTGGAGGCATGTCTTTAAACTTTCCAATATAATCGAACTCGCCGCCAAAAATTGATTTGTAAAAATTAAATGCGGCTTCACAATTGTCTTTAAAAGTCAGGTATACGTTTACAGTTGCCATGATTGAATTGATTTTTTAATTATTAAATTTTATTTTTCTAAAAGCTTTTTAAGATTGGCTAATCCGGTTTCAAAATCGCCACCCACTTCCTTGTCCATATTCATAAATACCCCCATTAAATTCATTGGGTAAGGAAAGGCGCCTGTAAAACCCCATGTTACTTTTGTTTCATTTGCCGACAAGGCTTCGGTAATAAAATAGGCATCGTTCTCAGCTTCATAGGGAGTTTTAAAACGGAGTTTTACATCCATTCTTTCGCCATCAGTAATTTTAATTATTTCCTGCTCGCCTTTGCCAACATGTTTATTATCGCTTTCCCATGCAGAAATAAAACCGATGGTTCCATCAGTACCTGTATAATTTTTTTTCATGTTGGGATCCATCATGGCCCACTTGCTGTAATTGTCTTGGTTCTTTAAATATTTAATGTAATTAAAAACAGCTTCCTTGGGTTTGTTGATGCTGATTGTTCTTTCAATGGCATATTCTTTTTTTACAAACAATGCCGTTATTAAAGCAATTGCAATGATTGCAACAATAGCAATCAGGATTTTTTTTAAAATTTTCATTGTGATTGTTTTACTTGTTTTGGTAAGTGAATAATGATTTAATTAGGATGTTTATTTTTTAGGATCGAAGTTTAAAAATAAGAAAATGTGATTTTGAATACAAGAATAAGAAAACAAAAAAAGCCAACCATTTTTAAATGATTGGCTCTATAAAATTAAAAATTTAGTTAAGCATCTTTACCATGACAGGCTTTGTATTTTTTGCCGCTACCACAAGGGCAGGCATCGTTACGACCTATCTTTGGTTCCACTCTAATGGGTTCCTGTTTTGTTGTTGAAGGGTCGATGTAATCATTTTCCTGGCTCATATATTCTGGTCCGCCGGTGCTGCTGTTGGCTCCTGCAAATTCTTCTTTGCGTTGACGCATTTTGCTCATATCGGTTTTTTGTTCACGGCCTTCTCTAATCTTTCCGGAATTATTTTGTTCCATCGGAATAGCGCAATGGCAAAGGAAACCAACGATGTCTTTGTTTACCTGGTCGTCCATTTGTTTAAAGGCGCCAAAAGCTTCAATCTTATAAATTACCAAGGGATCTTTTTGTTCGTACCCTGCGGTTTGTACACTCTGTCTTAAATCATCCATTGCCCGTAAATGTTCTTTCCAGGCATCATCAATCAAAGCCAAAGTGATACTGCGTTCCATGGCATTGGGTAATTCAGCACCTTCGGTTGAAATGGTTTTATCGAGGTTGGCCAATGCCTGAATTACTTTTCGTCCATCGGTAAATGGCACCGAAACATTTTCAATATGACTGCCTTGTTCTTTACGGATATTTTTTATTACCGGCAAGGTATGCTCTGCAATGGCTGCTGTTTTTTTGTTGTAAATAGATTTGGCTTCGTTGTACAATTTCTCTGTTACAACATGTACAATACCTTTATCCAATTCTTCAATACTTACTTCGGTTTCAATTCCAAAATGCATAATCACTGCCAGCTTGAAACCTTCATGATCATTGCTTTCTTTAAATGAAGTCACCAGGCTTTCTGCCACTGAATAAAAGGCATTATCTAAATCCAATGCAAGCCTTTCGCCAAATAAAGCATGGTTACGTTTACTGTAAACCACATTCCGTTGTTTGTTCATCACATCATCATATTCCAGCAAGCGCTTACGGATACCAAAGTTATTTTCCTCAACTTTCTTTTGTGCTCTTTCAATCGATTTTGAAATCATGCTGTGTTGAATTACTTCACCTTCTTTGTAACCCATCCGGTCCATTAAAGAAGCAATTCTTTCACTGCCAAACATCCGCATTAAATCATCTTCTAAACTTACAAAAAACTGAGAGCTACCGGGATCTCCCTGGCGACCGGCACGGCCTCGTAACTGTCTGTCAACACGGCGACTTTCATGGCGCTCTGTACCCACAATAGCAAGGCCACCGGCATCTTTCACACCCGGTCCTAATTTTATATCGGTACCTCTACCCGCCATATTAGTGGCAATGGTAACGGCTCCGCTAAAGCCGGCTTCTGCTACAACCTGAGCTTCTTTTGAGTGCTGTTTTGCATTTAATACATTGTGCGGAATATTTTTTTGTTTCAACATCCGGCTCAGCAATTCACTGATCTCAACCGAGGTGGTACCCACCAAGGTTGGCCTGCCTGCATTGCGAAGTCTTTCTATTTCTTCAATAACCGCTTTATATTTTTCACGTTTGGTTTTGTAAACCAAATCCTGATCATCATTACGGATAATTTTTAAATTAGTAGGAATGTTTACCACATCCAATTTGTAAATATCCCAAAGCTCGGCCGCTTCCGTTTCGGCAGTACCCGTCATACCACAAAGTTTGTGGTACATTCTAAAATAATTCTGTAAGGTTACGGTTGCATAAGTTTGTGTGCTGGCTTCAATTTTTACATTTTCTTTTGCTTCAATAGATTGATGTAACCCGTCGCTGTAGCGGCGTCCATCCAATATACGACCGGTTTGTTCATCTACAATTTTTACAGCGCCATCCATCACCACATACTCTGTGTCTTTATCAAATAAAGTATATGCTTTTAATAATTGTTGTATGGTATGAATACGATCCGCTTTTAAAGAGTAATCGTTTAATAAAGTTTCTTTACTCTGTAGTTTTTCTTCGGCGCTTAATTCGCTTTTGGCAATCTCTGCAAGTTTTGTTGCAATATCGGGTAAGATAAAAAATTCGGTATCCTCTCCCGATTGGGTGATGAGGTTAATACCTTTATCAGTAAGATCTACCTGGTTGTTTTTTTCATCAATGTGAAAGAATAATTCTTCATCCACTTTGGGCATTTCTTTTTGCTGATCGGCCAAATAATAATTTTCGGTTTTCTGCAATTTCACCCTGATACCCGGCTCACTTAAAAATTTTATTAATGCACTGTTTTTTGGTAAACCCCGGTGTGCTCTCATTAATGATAAGCCTGCATCTTTTGGATCATCGCTGCCTTCTGCAATTTTTTTCTTGGCATCAATTAAATAATGACTCACCGCTTTTTTCTGTGCATCTACCAGTTTTTCAATTCTTGGTTTTAAATCAAAAAACTGTTGGGTATTATCGCTGTGTCCTACAGGCCCACTAATAATTAATGGTGTACGGGCATCATCAATCAACACACTATCCACCTCATCCACCATGGCAAAATGATGTTTGCGTTGCACCATTTCATCGGGATTGTGTACCATATTATCCCGCAGGTAATCAAAACCAAATTCATTGTTGGTGCCATACGTAATATCAGCATTGTAGGCAGCTCTACGGGCATCACTGTTGGGTTCGTGTTTATCAATACAATCTACGGTAAGGCCAAGCCATTCAAAAATGGGCCCATTCCATTCGCTATCCCTTCTGGCCAAGTAATCGTTTACAGTTACTATATGTACACCCTCGCCAGCCAAACCATTCAGGTAAGCAGGTAAAGTACTCACCAAGGTTTTACCCTCACCGGTTGCCATCTCTGCAATTTTGCCAGAATGTAAAACACTACCACCAATCAACTGCACATCATAATGTACCATATTCCACGATACATCGCCACCGCCTGCTTTCCAGGTATTATTAAAAACAGAGGTATCGCCGTTGATAGAGATGTGATCTTTTTTTACGGCTAACTGCCTGTCCAATTCGGTTGCGGTACTTTCTAATTTTTCATTTTCTTTAAACCTTTTGGAAGTCTCTTTAACCACGGCAAATGCTTCGGGTAAAATTTGTTCCAGAATTTCTTCAATCTGTTTATTGCGGTCTTTTTTTAAAGTATCAATTTCATGATAGATGGTATCTTTTTCGGTGATACTCGTTACTGGCAGGGCTTCGGCTTCAATTTTTTTACTGTTGATTTGTTCGTCGATTGCAGTAAGATGTGCTTTGATACGGCTGCGGAATTCGGGTGTTTTATTCCGTAACTGATCGTTGCTGAGAGATTGGTATTGGGTAAAAAACTCATTTATCTTAATTACCAGAGGGGCTATTTTTTTTACGTCCTTTTCACTTTTATTGCCACCAAATATTTTCGCTAAAAAACCTTTCATATGATTCTATGTTATTGGGTATTTGTGTAATTTTTTAATTTTTGTATTGTGCAATGTCAAATTTGATGCTGAAAATAATTAGAGCCAAATTGACAGAACGGCAAAGGTAATAATTAGTTGGGAGTTAGGTTGTTTGATATTTTAATTGGGCAAGATTTAGAAATTAAAACTGCCTTCTCCAAATATTTGACATTTTTTAAACGCATTGAACCAAACCACTAAAGAGGAGGGCATACTGGAAATAATTTAACTACATTTCAAATGCAGGATAAGCAGGGGCAGATAAATGTTGCAGTAGTTTTTATCGTATGATGGTAACCTTTTTTTGAAAAAATTCGGGATCGATATGAACCAATTTGGTAACGATAAAACTGACTGCGTTGGCAATTAAAGAAATTAAAGCAGCTTTTTTCCAACTACATTTTATAATGAGCCAATAGCCAACGCCTTCTAAAGTCACAACAAAAATTTCAACAATTTCAAGATTCCAATTGGTATTAAAACGGATGATGTTTACCAATGGCCAGGTTACTAAATTTAAAAATAATGCAACACCCATTACTGATTTTCTTTTTCTTTTTCTAAAGAAAAAAGCAACAATTGGTATTTCCAGTAATAGGGTAAGTAATAAATTAAATGCTAAATCCATCGTGTATTGTTGTTTTTCATATATCGTTCAAACCTGTTCTAACTCCAAATATTGTACATTTTTTTTTATTTTGAACAAATTGAAATTTTATTTTGAATAAAAAAAAACAAAGCAACTATTTGTATTAAGGAACTGCATGTAATAGATGTTTAATTTAAAAATATTATTTTCCACTTTTAAATAAAAAATGGTTCAACAGATTCTGCTTATAAATTTGCATTCATACAATATTTCAAATTCAAAAAATGAAGAAAGTATTTCTTGCAATTGTTATAAGTTTTTCCTCGTTATTAATACATGCACAAATCACCGGCAAAC
>JANPAP010000461.1:0-3520 GCA_031429975.1 Chitinophagaceae bacterium | reverse complement strand
CGTATACCAGGGATTTAATGAACACTGCGGTTGGATGCACACATCAAGCCAGGCTGATATTTCGGATGCTTATATTGAAAAGCTTTCGCAAAAAAATAAAAATTGGTTTTACGAATACGATGGAAAACAAAAGCCGGTTGTAAAAAAATACATCAACATAAAATATAAAACTGCAAATAAATTTGAAGCAAAAAGTTTTAAGGTAATGTTTACAAAACATGGTCCCATCATTGCAAATAGAAATGGACAATACTTAAGTTTGCGCCATAATAACCGGGATACAAAAGGGTTTATGCAAAGTTGGCTGCGTACAAAGGCAAACAGTTTTGCCGACTTTAAAAAAACGATGGACATGGGCGCTAATCCCAGTAACAACACCGTGTATGCCGATGCAGAAGGAAACATTGCCTACTGGCATGGAAATTTTTTACCCAGACGTAATCCAACATACGATTGGAGTAAACCTGTTGATGGATCTATATCGGCAACAGAATGGTTGGGGTATCATCCGGTAAACGAATCGGTGCATTTGTACAATCCACAAAATGGCTGGCTGCAAAATTGTAACGCTACGCCATTTACGGTTGCCGGAAAATTCAGTCCTAACAAAAAAGATTTTGCAAATTACCTGGCACCCGAAGGAGAAAGTTTTCGTGGTATAAATGCTGTTCGGGTTTTGGATAAAGAGAAAGAGAAAGCCTACACAATTGACAAAGTAATTGCTGCAGGTTACGATACCTATCTTACAGCATTTGAAAAGCTGATACCGGCATTGGTTACAGCTGTTGAAAAAAATGTTTATACAAACGATTCTATGTTTTTGCAATTGCAGGATGCAATAAATATTTTAAAAATTTGGGATTTCAGATGTGCAGAAAATTCTGTTGCTACAACATTGGCTATTGAATGGGGACAAAAATTATTGCCCGAAATTTTTGTAACAGTTGATAAAGATGGAAAAGAAATCAGGGATCAGGATAAACGCACCGAAAGATTTATTGCAATGGCAAGCCCACAAAAATTAATTCAACCATTCAAAATAACCATCAAGGAGTTGCAAAATAATTTTGGAAATTGGCAAATTCCCTGGGGAAAAATCAATCGCTTTCAACGCATATCAAACGATATTGAAAATAAGTTTGATGACGAAAAACCAAGTTACCCTGTAGCGTTTGCATCATCTACCTGGGGTATGTTACCATCTTACAATAGCCAGATTTTTCCGGGCACTAAAAAAAGATATGGCGTAAACGGAAACAGTTTTGTTTGTGCCGTGGAGTTTGGAAAAAAAATAAAAGCAAAATCTTTATTGGCCGGTGGCGAAAGTGGCAACCCCAACGCTCCTCATTTTTTTGATCAGGGATTAATGTACAGCAAAGGACAATTTAAAGAGGTTTTGTTTTATAAAGAAGATGTGATGAAGCAAGCAGAACAGACTTATCATCCTGGCGAAAAAAAGAATTAACCGCAAAGGCGCTAAGACGCAGAGCAGGACCAGAAGAATCCAGGTTTTGGATTCTCCAGCTTAACAATACAGCCATTTAAAATTGATTATTTTTTTTTGAAAGACCATAACTCCAGACAACAATTCTCTGCACAAAAAATTTGTATTAAATAATTAATTCACCTCAGCGCCTCCCCGTCTCTGCGGTAAAAAAACTATTTCATATGGTTCCATCCCTGGGCAACCAACTCATGTTTATTTCCGCCTCTGGTTAAAATATGTTTGCCTTCTTCGGGTTCGGTCATGTAACCAATGATACTGATCTGGTCGTTCAAAATTAATTTATCATAATCGGCCTGGGCTACGGTAAATAACAATTCATAATCTTCACCACCACTCAGTGCACAGGCGGTAGGATCTATCTCTAATTTATAAGCATACTGGCGGGCATCTTCATACACGGGTATTTTATCTTCATAAATTACACAACCCAAATTACTTTGTTTGCAAAGATGTAAAGCCTCGCTGCTGAGTCCATCACTAACATCAATCATGGAGGTTGGAATAATTTCGCTATCACTAAAAAACTCAATAATATCTTTACGGGCTTCGGGTTTTAACATGCGGCCAATAATATAACTTTGATCTTCAAGATCTGGCTGGGCAGTGGTTTCGGTAAATATCTTTTTTTCTCTTTCTAAAATAGTGAGGCCTAAAAATGCACCTCCTAAAAATCCACTTACACAAAGCAAGTCGCTTTTATTGGCGGTACTTCTTTTTACAAATTTATCGGGTGTTACTTCGCCAATTGCTGTTACAGAAATTACAAAACCTTTTTGCGATGTGGTGGTATCGCCACCAATTAAATCAACGCCATATTTTTCACAAGCGTGGTAAACGCCTTCATAAAATTCATCAATGGCTTCCAGACTGAAACGGTTGCTGATGGCAATACTTAAAGTAATATGGGTAGGCGTGGCATTCATTGCATAAATATCGCTCAGGTTTACAATCACACTTTTATAACCCAGGTGTTTTAATGGCGTGTACATTAAATCAAAGTGGATACCTTCAATCAGCATGTCGGTACTGATAACGGTTTGCTTTCCAAAATGATCAATCACTGCAGCATCATCGCCAACACTTAAAATGGTAGATGCGTTTTTTGTTTCATTGTTTTGGGTTAGATGGTCAATTAGGCCAAACTCACCAAGGTCTGTTATCTCTGTTCTTGAATCGCTCATTTTTTTATTTTTTTATTGCCTTGTGGCAAGATGTTTATAAATTTTTTCCGTTAATAATTTCTATCATTTCGTCGTGAATTTTTCCATTGGTTGCTAATAAATGGGGTTGATATACCGAATAATAATTTCCGTTAAAGTCGGTAATTTTTCCGCCAGCTTCTTCCACTATTAAAAAACCTGCAGCACTGTCCCATGCCTGCAGTTTGTGTTCATAAAATCCATCAAACCTACCTGCAGCCAGCCAACACAAATCCAAGGCCGCACTACCCAATCTGCGAACAGGAACGCCCTTTCTAATAAAACGTTCAAACACTTGTAAAGGACCGTTCGGCATATCCAAATATGTATAAGGAAAGCCCGTAACAAGGCAACTGTTTATTACACTACTCTTTTCGCTAACAGTAATTTTTTGATTATTTAATGTAGCTCCTTTTCCTTTTTCGGCAAAGAAAAATTCGTTCATAAGTGGGTTATAAACCGCACCCATTATTATTTGTCCGTTAAATTCCAACCCTATGCTAACACAACAAATTGGAATGCCTCTCGAAAAATTAATAGTGCCGTCAATAGGATCGATGATCCATTTATAAGCACTGTCCATACTGATTTCGCCAGCTTCTTCACTTAAAATAAAATGATTTGGAAAGTCGTTTTTTATTATTTGTATAATGGCTTTTTCTGCTGCATGATCGGCTTCTGTTACCGGGTTATTAATGCCTTCTTTATTACTGATTTTAAAATTACCATTAAAAAAATGTTGTAATTCTTTTGCCCCTGCTTCTGTTGCTTTCAGTAATGTGTTTTTCATTATGCCGCAAAGATAATGAATGAG
>JANPAP010000460.1:0-1753 GCA_031429975.1 Chitinophagaceae bacterium | reverse complement strand
CAAGCCCCAAAAAAATAAGTGTCCAATCTAAATCAGATTGAATATTGTAATAAGCTAGAGTTTTTAATTCGTCTCCCAATTCGAGTTTGCAGAGCTTTAAGTTTTTGAAATATAACCACCAAATCAACAACGATATTGCTTGGGGAATTAAAAATAGAATACCAATTTTCTTTAAAAATTTAATATTACTCAAAACAAAATAATCTCCTTTACTGAAATTTTTAAACAAATTTCTTAAAGCAAAAAATAATAAAGCGTAGCAAATTATTTGAATTGATACAATCAAAATGATTAATAACAATTGCCGGGTTGATGATGCTTTAATTCGTAAAGTTTCAATGATAGCATTGTCTTGAAGAATAATTAACTCTCTTGAATATTCTTCATCCATCAAAGAAAATAATGCTGTTTTTTTGTTAGGATAAACATAGTCGTTTAAAATGTACATACTGTCAAAATTGCTTTTTGAATTATCATCAAAATAAGCAATCGCACCTTTTGGCAAATAATTTTTATTGACTTTAGCATCTCCTTTTTGTTCATAGTACATTTCATTACTTTCCTTAATTAGTGAAATATAATTATACTGTGTATCAATTTTTAAACTGTCAGTTATTGATTTCGTTTTAATAATATTTTTTAAATTATTATCATCTCCAAAATTAGTTGGCCTATTTAATACCAGCATACCATTTGCTTTCCTTCCATTTTTACTAATCAGGCTGTAGTTAATAACGGTATCAAAGGAATGCGGTTCATTTACATTTGTTCTGATGGCTTTTACAAAAATTCCAGGGCTTCCAAAACTCCATTGGCCTTTATTTTTTGTAGTAAATTTTATTGGACTATTATTGATTTGAACAACTAAATTAATTGCTCCGGATATGCAGATAATGAGAGCAACTACTCCAAAAATTCTGGATAAAATATAACTAAGCATAAAATATGTTTTTTGCAAAGTAATATATATTTATTGTAAAACAATAAATGTTTATTGAAATGTATTTTAAAAGGGAGGTTAGCTGTTTTTGAAGGAATTTAGAATTGCAGTCAATTTTATTTTTTTTTCTTCCCATTCATCATCGATGAAACTGTAATAAGCCGAGTTTCTTTTTGTGTTATTATCTCTCAACATATCGTTTCGCAAAATACCCTCAAACTGCCCACCAATTTTTTCAATGGCTTTTCTGGAACGTACATTCAGTTCATCCGTTTTTAGTTGAACTCTGTGAGCATTTAAATTTTCAAAACAAAATGTCAGCAGCAATAATTTGCATTCTAAATTTACTACTGTGGCCCAGTAATCGGGATGTAACCAGGTTGTGCCTATTTCTAATTTTTTATGTTTGGGCTGAATATCAATAAAACGGGTACTGCCAATAATTTTATTTTGTTGTTTATGAAAAACTACAAAAGGTAATTGGCTGCCATTATCTCTTTCAATAAATGCCGTTTTAAAAAAAGCTGAAAATGTATTTGGATCACTACAGTCGTAAGAATAAAATTCCCAAATCCTTTTGTCTTTTGCCAAATTTTCAAGTACAGAAAAATGCGCCTCGTTTAAAGGCAACAGGTCTACTGTTTGTCCTGAAAGTATTGCAGGGGGGCTTATCCAGTTTATCATGTTGTAAATTTCTTGCCAACTATTTTAATAACTGATAACAAGATAACCGACGGGTTTTGTATTCCCTAATGTTTGATTATTTATATAACCTGAGTGATTTTTTTTTACCGCAGAGGCGCTGAGTCGCAG
>JANPAP010000459.1:0-10108 GCA_031429975.1 Chitinophagaceae bacterium | reverse complement strand
GATTCATTAAGGTATACAACCGATTCAATCAACAATTGGCTCGACCGGAAACAGCATAAATGGATTTCGGTTAAAAATAAAATACCCTTGTTTATTAATTATATTGGATGCGAAGGAAAAGAAGGTAAGATCAAATTTTATGAAGATATTTACGGCGAGGATAAAGCATTAAGAGAAAAATATTTTTTAGATAAATAAATTAGTTAACAATCATCATGGAATTTAAAATCAACTTACTCAAAAAATATGATGGTTTCTTGCCGCTGATATTTATGGGCATTTGTTTGATTTTTTCTGATACAGCAATCGCTCAGGCTGGTTCTAAAAAAACTAGTAAAAAAATATTTTACGGACAGGCAAGTTTTTATTCTAATAAATTTAATGGCCGTAAAACTGCTAGTGGCGAAATCTTCAGTCAGAAAAATTTTACCTGTGCCAGTAATATGTTGCGGATGGGCACTTGGATAAAGGTTACCAATTTGCGAAATGATAAAACAGCGGTCGTAAAAGTAAATGACCGCCTGCATCCTAAAATGCGGCGGATAGTAGATCTTACCAGAGCTGCTGCTCAAAAATTAGGCTTTACCAATGCCGGCCTAACCCGGGTTAGAGTTGAAGTACTTGGCCGGAAAAAACCTGTTGAATCATTATAATTTTGTGGCAAGTATTTTTTTTTATTTTCCTATTTCGAAAAAATCCTTTTCATTGTTAATAAATGCCTGCCTTTATAATTTGTTACTTTTGCTGTTCATCGGTTAAAAATTACAGGTGAAAAAATCACATTAATATTATGGGAAAAATTGCAATCAATATAGCAACCGGAAGTTTGCAGCAGGAAGAAATTATTGTAGGGATTGATTTAGGAACTACCAACAGTTTAGTAGCTATCATTCACCCCGAAACTAAAATGCCGGTGGCTTTAAAAGAACATAACAGTTCTTCATTGGTTCCATCAGTTATTTATTTTGATGAATCAGGAAATGTTATTGTTGGCGAAGAAGCCAAATTAAAATTGATCAGCCATCCGCAAAACACTATTTTTTCTGCAAAACGTTTAATGGGAAAATCCTTCGATGACGTTAAATCAAACGCTTCGTTTTTTTCGTATAAAGTAATCGATGATAAAACCGATGCTCATGTAAAAGTTCAGGTAGGTAATAAATTTTATTCTCCAACCGATCTGTCGTCTTTCATTTTAAAAGAATTAAAACAAAGGGCCGAACATATTTTAAAAACGCCTGTAAATAAAGCTGTGATAACAGTGCCTGCTTACTTTAATGATGCACAGCGGCAAGCAACCCGTGATGCCGGAAAGCTGGCAGGGCTGGATGTTTTGCGGATTATTAATGAACCAACCGCTGCAAGTTTGGCGTATGGTTTAGGAGCCCCCTCAAACTCCCCCAAAGGGGGAAGTTCCCAACCCACAGAAAAAACAATTGCAGTGTACGATTTAGGTGGTGGGACTTTTGATATTTCGATCTTAAAAATTGAGAATGGAATTTTTGAAGTACTCTCAACAAACGGCGATACATATTTGGGTGGGGATGATTTTGATAATGCCATTTCAAATTACTGGATGCAACAAACCGGTATTACCAACGAAGAATTATCATTGAATAAAGCGTTTGCACAAGCCATCCGGTTAAAAGCAGAAGAAGCAAAAATTTATCTCTCAACAAACGATCATTTTTTGGGTGAATTAAATGGCGAAACATTATCTATCGACAAAAAAACATTTCAATCTTTGATACAGCCGATGTTGGATAAAACGGTTGAGTGTTGCAAAAATGCGTTAAAAGATGCAGGATTAAAAACTGCAGCAATTGAAGTAGTAGTGATGGTAGGAGGCAGTACCCGTGTGCCTTTGGTGAAAGAAACAATCGGAAGGTTTTTTGGTAAGCCCGTTAATGATTCGGTTAATCCCGATGAAGTGGTGGCGCTGGGTGCAGCGATACAGGCAGATATTCTTGCTGGAAATAATAAAGAAGTTTTATTGCTGGATATTACGCCGCTTTCATTAGGTATTGAAACAATGGGCGGTTTGATGGATGTACTTATTCCAAGAAATTCGAAAATACCAAACAGGGTTTCCCGACAATATACAACTCATAAAGATGGACAGGGAGGAATGAAGATCGCCGTTTTTCAAGGCGAAAGGGATATGGTAATTGATAACCGCAAACTGGCTGAATTTAATTTAACCGGAATTCCGGGAATGCCGGCGGGAATGGCAAAAGTGGAAGTAAGTTTTTTAATAAATGCTGATGGTATTTTAGTGGTGAGGGCAAAAGAATTGAGGAGTGGGGTAGAACAAAGTATAGAAGTGAAATCGCAATTCAGTTTATCGGATGAGGAGCTGGAAAAAATGTTGCTTGATTCAATTACATATGCTAAAGAAGATATTGCAACAAGGGCTTTAGTAGAAGCCAGAACAGAAGGAGAGCAACTGTTGGCAACTACCGAAAAGTTTATTAATAAAAATGCAACCTATTTATCTCAGGAAGAATTGATGCAAACTGCTGCTGCCATGCAAGCCTTGCAATTGGCCATCACCATGGAAGACAAAGATTTGATTCATACAAAAGTTGAAACACTCAACGATATTTCCCGGCCTTATGCAGAGCGGATTATGGACCAGGCGATTGCCGTTGCGATGAAGGGGAAATCGGTTTAAGATTTAAAAAAAATAACCAGAGGCAGCAAAAAATAAACACTGCTAAACTCAATAGCATGGCCTTTTTTATTTGAATAGGCTCAAAAGAAATAATGATTTTATGCATTCCTTTTTCAATGGGAACACTCATAAAATTGATGCCGTATTTATCCACTTCTTTTTTTAATTTTCCGTTAAAATAAAACCAGTGCGGATAATAGTTTTGTTGCAGAACTAAATTTGTTGCAGCGTTGCTGTTTACCGTTAATTCAATTTTTTGGGGCGAAAAAAAATGAATTTTTATATTGTTTTCTACAGAGTCTTCAGTAAAAATAAATGCCTTATCCAGATGGTTTTCTTTTTTGGTTATGGCGTCTTTTTCAAAATATGCCCTCATGTTTTTCAGGGTGATGGGGTAGGAGGCTTCTTCCTTTGTGCCAATTTGTTTGTTATAAAACTCCAGTCACCAACCATTAATTTTTCATCAGTAGATAAAGAATCGTTTTGTTGAATAGGAATTAATTTGGGGATTGGAATTCCCTTTGGAGATTTGTTTAAAATAGATTGAACCTCGGCCAACGAAGCCTTGCCCACACCGGTAAATGGGATATTTAGCAGGCAGGCAATAATCATGTCTGCCACTACAATTTTCTTTAGTAAATCCCAGTCAGAAATTTTCAATGCATATTTTATTCCCCACAAAATAAACAGTTGAATGATACCTTGCATCCAAAACGTATCGTAAAAACTTAAGGCTTCAATAAGTGCTTTTAATTTTTGCGATAAACCTTCAATGCCGGTTACATTGCTGATATTGTATATGATACTATCCTTATTGCTCACGGCATTGCTTAGCCCAAAAATAATGGCAACAAACAAAATGATTTCAATAAAATAATACATCCATTTAATTGATTTGCTGAAAGATTTTTTATCCTTTATAAAAGCATCCAATTCAATGGAGGCAACCAAGATAAAAGAAAGCATAGCAAAAATCCGGAACTCCCCATTTAGCCTTACGTAACCAATAAACGGGATAAATTTGTAGGCAATGGTTTTAAAAATTCCACCCGATGCAAGCAGCAGAAAACATAAACCTGTAAACAATAAAAATTTTTGAAGAGCTGTTTTTTTTGTAAACAAACTGCTAATAAAAAAGAGTAACAATACCAAACTAAAATAACTGTTCCGCATAGAAATGTCAGTATTGTAAAATGCATTGTTTTTTACGGTAGCAAATGGAAGAATGCTGCTGATCCAGCTTTGGGCATTGGCAGGGCTAAGCAGGGAGTCGGCAAGGGTTATTTTTTCGCCCCTTACAAAATGCGGAATAAAATCCATGTACCCATAAATCATTCCTGCACTCAGTAAACATAAAATGGCAATCAGTGCAAGATGCGACAATCCATAATTTCTACATTTCAAACCAATTGACCAATCTTTATTTTTATTGAAGAAATTGAAAATAAAATAAGCTCCAAAAAAATAAACTGCACTGATGCTGATACCGGGGTGGGCCGAACTGAGCAGCAGGTAAAAAAACAAGGCAGAAAAAAGAATATTTTTTAATGATTTTTGTTGCAACAGGTTGTGATAACTCCAAAAACACCAGGGTAAAAAGGCCGCAGCACTCAGCCAGTTGAAATGTTGCAAATGCCCCACAGTAAAACCACAACACATAAAACTTACAGCAGCAATAACCCGTACATTTTTTACCAATTGCCATGCACCCGTAAGTTTATAAATACCAATGCCTCCCAGTAAAATATAAAGCAATAATTCAATTGTAAAAGTGTAAGCATTGTATCCAACTGTGGCTGCAATAAGCCATGTAACCGGGCTCCAGTAGCCACCACTCATATCGCCGTATTGTGGAATGCCAAAATTGATATAGGGGTTCCATAAAGGAAGATGGCCGGCATAAATACTCTGACTCATAAAAAACTTTGGAGGAAAGTATCCGGTAAATGCATCGTTCTTTAAAGAAAAAAGAAAACTGCTGACAGGTAAAAAAGCAATGAATACAATAATTAAAAAAAATAAAATAGTTTTTAAGTGTTGCCTGTTTGAATTTGCGTAAAATTGCATGAAATAAAAATACACTATTCTAAAAAAATGGGCGAAAGAACTTTTGATGACTTTGATGAATTTGCTACCGGTTACCGTGAGCTGCATACACAAAATATTAAACTGTCGGGTGCTGATAGTTTTTATTTTGCTGAACACAAAATTCTGTTGTTAAAAAACACTGAAAAAAATGATGGCGCAAGAATGCTTGACATTGGATGTGGGGATGGGGCAACCGAATTATTTGTACATCAAAATTTCCCATCCTGGTTTGTTGAGGGTATTGATATTTCATCTGAAAGCATAATACAAGCGAATAAAAGAAATTTAATCAATTCCCAGTTTTCATTGTATAACGGAATGCAGATACCATTTGAAACGAACTCTTTTGATATAGTGTTTATGGCAGCCGTATTGCATCATATTGAACATACGCTGCATCCAGTAATATTAAAAGAAATATATAGGGTATTAAAGCCTGGTGGCCGGTTGTATGTATTTGAACACAACCCAATAAATCCTGTTACGAGGTATCTAGTTAATACCTGTGTTTTTGATAAAGACGCTCAGTTGTTGAGTTTTTGGTATACAGATAGAATATTAAAAACAGCCTCCTTTAAATCTTTGAGAAAAAAATTTATCCTATTCTTTCCACGAAAAGGGTTGCTGTCTAGGCTTGTTAAAATTGAAAAGTTTTTAGGTTGGTTCCCTTTAGGGGCACAGTATTATTTTAGGTGTGTGAAGTGACAAGATTTTAATTTAATTAAGATGGTTCCTTAATGTTGCTCTTATTTATAATATACAACTGCCTGTTGCGAACTGTATCATTGATACGGCTTATATATTCACCAATAATGCCTATGGAAAATAACTGGATGCCTCCCAAAAATAATATTGTAACCATCATTGATGCCCAGCCTGTGATGGTTTGCCCCCAGGCCAACTTAGCAATTAATACATAAACTATAAATAAAAATGCAAAAAATGAAACAAAGATTCCACTTAAACTTGCAAATTTTAGAGGGAAATTAGAGAATCCGGTAATGCCATCTAATGCAAAACGAAACATAGTTTTGTAACTAAAATTAGTAATACCATTTTTCCTCTCTTCTCTTTTATATTCTATGAAAGATTCATTAAACCCAAGCCAAGCTATCTGACCTCTTAAAAATTTATTGTGGTCTTTCATTTTCAATAATTCATCACATACTTTTCTATTCATTATTCTGAAATCTCCGGTATCCACCGGTATATTAATGGTAGTTATTTTATTCAGCAGGCGATAAAAGATTTTCGCAGTGGCTTTCTTTAAAAATGTTTCTCCTTTCCTTGCTTTTCTTTTAGCATAAACTACATCATACTCATTCTGGCACTTTAAAAATAATTCCTCAATCACTTCTGGAGGGTCTTGAAGATCACCATCAATTAAAATTATATGTTGGCCTTTGCATCTTTCCAGGCCAGAAAACAATGCCATTTGATGCCCAAAATTTCTGGTGAAACTGATGTATTTGAAATTTTCATCTTCATTGGAAAGTTTTTCTAAGGCCTGCAAAGTACTGTCCTTACTGCCATCATCCACAAAGATTAATTCATAACTTGTACAAATCTTTTTTAACACAGCAATTAGCCTATTGTATAGTTCATAAACGATTTGATCTTCGTTTAGCAATGGAACTATTACAGATATTTGAATAGACATTTTTGATTAATTTATTTTAAACACCTTGTAAGTATTATTTTCAAAAGTAACTGGAAAAAATAATTTAAACTGTGATAATACAGAATCACTTTTATCTAAATAAAAATAGAATTAAAAATTATAAACCACCAATTACTTCAATTGAGCTAATCTGTTTACATACTTTCCAATCATATCAAATTCCAAATTCACAGTATCATTGATTTTTAAATTTTTCATGTTGGTATGCTTAAAAGTATAGGGTATGATTGCCACTGTAAAACTATCAGTAGTTACATTAAAAATAGTAAGGCTGATTCCGTTTAATGTGATGGAACCTTTTTCTATAATGAGTGCTGCAAATTTTTTGTCAATTTGAAAACTAAATTCCCAACTACCATTTTTTTCCAGAATAGAAGTACATATTGCTGTGTCATCTACATGGCCTTGTACAATATGTCCATCAAGCCTTCCATTCATTTGCAGGCAACGTTCCAGATTTACCAAATTGTTTTCTAGCCATTGATTCAAATTGGTTTTACTCAATGTTTCAGCAATTGCTGTAATGCAATGCGTATTGTCTTGAATCTTTTCAACTGTAAGGCAAACACCGTTATGTGCAACGCTTTGGTCTATTTTAAGTTCTTGAGAAATGGAAGATTCAATCCAGAATGATTTATTCGTTCCTTCAGAAATTACTTTTTTTACAATCCCGATTGTTTCTATAATACCTGTAAACATTTGCCAAATATCAATTACCCAACTGCAATTTCCAAATGCCAAATAAATAAATTGGATATTTTTTAATAAATAGTTGTCTCATAAAAAGGTTCCCCCTATCTTTGCCGCCTAAAAAACTACCAAAGGAGGTATATAATATGTTAATAATCGATTCAAAAGACTGCGAAAACATCGACAAAGCTTTAAAAAAGTACAAGAAGAAATTTGAAAAAAGTAAAGTCTTGTTACAATTAAGAGAGCGTCAAGCTTTCATTAAGCCTTCTATCAGACGCCGCATGCAGGTGCTGAAAGCTGTGTATAAGCAGAATATTGCCAGTGGCAAAATTGACATTTAAATAATATTTCTTTCAAAATATTACAAACTGATAACCGGATAAACTAAATTCGGTTATCAGTTTTTTTATGTCCAATACATATCCTTCCGAAATACAGTCGTTTTTAGAATATCTTCAATTTCAAAAAAGGTATTCCCAACATACCATCATTTCCTATCAAAATGATCTCAGTAGTTTTTTTGATTTTCTTCAATTGCAATATGGGGCAACCAATTTAAATGAAATTTCATCCGGGATCATCAGGAGTTGGCTGGCAAGTTTAAAAGAATTGGGGATGGAATCTAAATCCATTAACCGTAAAATATCTACCCTTAAATCATTTTTTAAATTTCAGATGCGGCAGGGTAATGTAACCAGCAGCCCAATGGCTGTAATCATTTCACCAAAAAACAAAAAGCGTTTGCCACAGTATGTTGATGAAAAAGGCATCCATACATTATTTAAATATGTGGAGTTTCCGGATACCTGGGAAGGCAAAACACATCGATTGATTTTAAGTTTGTTTTACAATACGGGAATGCGACAAGCAGAATTGGTAAATTTAAAAGAACTGCAGATCGATAAAAGCAATCGAGTTATTAAAGTACTTGGTAAAGGAAACAAAGAAAGAGTTATACCTGTAAGTTTGGAATTGATGAATATGATTCAAGAGTATATAATTGGCAAACCAAATTTTTTTGATGCTTATGACCAGGTTGCGTTATTGGTAAATGCAAAGGGTAAAAAATTATATCCTAAATATGTGTATAATATAGTAAAGCAGTATCTGGGGTTGGTAACTACTATTGATAAAAAAAGTCCTCATGTTTTAAGACATAGTTTTGCCACACATTTAATGAATAATGGAGCCGATATAAATGCTGTTAAAGAATTATTAGGACATAGCAGCCTTGCAGCCACACAGATTTACACACATAATACCATTGAAAAATTAAAAGATGTTTTTAAAAAAGCACATCCAAAAGCTTAAAACCTGTTGGACACTGGATTAAATTCAATTAAAAATATCTCTCCTTAATAATTTTTTTGTGATGATAGCAATGGCCGATAATTATAAAACCAATACTATCAACACTTGTAGCATTATTATTGGCAACCCCCGTTTCAGTTAATGCTTCTTGTGTAAAACTATTAAAAAGCATTTCGGTTGATTTCCTTAGCAAGATAAATTCATCTTTAATATCATTCCAATTGCGGTTGTTGGCATTGGAATGGAGTGCATATTCATTTTCATCAAAGCCTGGTAAATTGGTTTTATCATTTCTTGCAAAAGCAAGTGCCCGGTAACAAAATATTCTTTCGCTGTCAATTATATGTTGTAATACTTCTTTAATAGTCCATTTATTTTCAGCGTATGCAAATGTTGATTTTTCTTCATTGATACCAGCTAAAAATTTAGTGATGGTTGTCGATTGATTTATAAAAGCATCATCCAAATTATTTTCTAGTACCTGATCAATATATTGTTGAAAATAACCGGGATAACTAGTTGCTGATGGTTTAGCCATATTGTTTTTTTTAGAGAATGAAATTATAAAAAAAGTCCTGAATTAATTCAGGACTTTTTTTATAAAAATTGTTAGTCGATTATCTTAGAACAACTTTACCAGAAGCAAGTCGTTTTCCAGAAATATCCAATAGGTTTACAAAATAAACACCACGGCTAAATCCACTAAAATCAACATCCATTCTATCGTAAGGTTTTGCAATTGTAAATGACCTATTAAGAACTAATGCTCCTTTCGAATCAAATACCATCATAACACGAGGCAATGTATTTCCAGCAACGCTGTAATATCTAACCTGAAATTGTCCGCTACTTGGGTTAGGATATATAAACAGATTAGTAGATACTGAATCTGTAATCGCTAATTCTGCGGAAGTATTTGAACAACCATTAATATCAATGATAGTGGCTTTATAAAGTCCCAATGCATCTACAGTTGCAGTAACATTGTTAGATACAGCATTTGCTATTAAAATGCCATTTCTAAACCATGTATAAGATACAGATGCTGGTGTAGAACTTACTGAAATTGTAGTACTTAACCCTGGCAATACCCTGGTATAAGGAGCAGCAGTTAATGTAACTACAGGTGTAGGATTTACTTTTAACGTTACAACAGCAGTTGTATCAAACTGCGTACAAGGAGTTAAGCTTGTTACAACACAACGGTATATGTAACCATTCCAAGTAAAAGGTGCCTCTTTAACTGATAATGTTTTTGTTGTAGAACCAGCATAGTTGGCATTATCAACAATGGCAACATAAGTTCCAGAACCATTATTAACCAACCACTGGTATCCAGGAGTTGTTCCGGTTGCAGTAACTGTAAAAGTTGCAGTACCCATTTCGCAAATGGTTGTATTAACAGGTTGTGCAGTAATAGCAATTGGATTGTTAACAATTACTGTTGCTGTAGTTGGAGTTGAAGTACAACCACCTACTACAGAATTTGCAGTATAAGTTGTAGTTACAGTTGGTTTAGCATACACCTGGAATAATGGCGTAGTTCCGTTGTATGGAATGGTAGCTATGGCATTGTAAGCTGTACCTACTGTTGCAGTTGCAGAAAAAGTTTCCAAACTGCTTGCGGAAGCTGGTTGGGCAGTGTCAAAACGTCACCGGGA
>JANPAP010000458.1:0-2809 GCA_031429975.1 Chitinophagaceae bacterium | reverse complement strand
CATTGGTATGAACAAAGAAACACTTACCAGAATATTTGAAAAATTTTACCGGGCTCATACCGGCAACCTACATAATGTAAAAGGATTTGGCCTTGGATTAAGTTATGTAAAAACAATTGTGGATGCACACCAAGGCACTATTAAAGTAGAAAGTTTAGCTGGAAAAGGAACTACTTTTCAAATTAGTTTGCCGCTCAGCAAATCTTAAATTTCACATCATCCGACACCGTTTTTTTTTAAAATTAAGCGCAATAAATTGTGCTGATTTTTTTTGTTATTTCTATCTAATCCACAGCTTATACAGCGCAATTCACATTCAATTCACCCACTATTTCCTCATTATCTAATACTAGGTTGATTTTCAGTAATTTATGTTGTGGATAAAAGTTTTTTACTCATTTTTGATAAGTGTGTGTCAAAAAGTGTTATTTTGTGTATTATTGTGTCAATAGCAAATAATTATTTTTAAATGATTGGTTTTCTAGGTGAATATGAAGTTACGATGGATGCCAAGGGTCGCTTCCTTGTTCCGGCTGCATTTAAAAAGCAGTTGGCAACAGATAGTGCCAACCAATTTGTTATTAACAGAGGCATTGAACAATGCTTAACCTTGTATCCAATCCAAACCTGGGAACCTGTATTTTCTGAAATCAGCAAATTAAATGATTTTGATCCTCAAGTTAGGGAATTCAGACGATCCTTTTTAAATGGAGCCACCCTGATTGAAATGGATGGCGCCGGCCGTTTATTATTACCAAAACATTTGATTGAATATGCTAGTTTGGAAAAAGATGTGTTGATGGTATCGGCGGTTGACAAAATTGAAATTTGGGATAGTACAAAGTATAAAAAGCTCTTTGAATCTTTTTCACCGGAAGCTTATAGTAAGCTTGCAAATGCCGTAATGAATAAAAGTGCTGATTTAAAAAGTTGACAAGAAAATTTGAAAAGTAGTATGGAAGATCAAGATCAATCAAAACGAATCAACCAGCCAACTGATCAACCTGTCAATTATCATTCAGCAGTTTTATTAAAGGAGTCGGTTGATGGTTTAAATATTAAGCCTGATGGTATTTATGTGGATTGCACATTTGGTGGTGCTGGTCATAGCAAAGCCATTTTGCAATGCCTTAATGAAAACGGAAGATTGATTGCTTTTGATCAGGATGATGATGCAAGAAAAAATTTACCCGATGATAAAAGGGTGCTTTTTATTCCGCAAAATTTCAGGCACATTCAACGTTTTTTAAGGTTGCATAAAATTAATCAGGTGGATGGTATACTGGCTGATCTGGGTGTATCCAGTCACCAGTTTGATGATGCAGACAGAGGTTTTTCCATTCGCTTTGATGCAGCCTTCGACATGCGGATGGATCAACGCCAAACCCTTACTGCTGCTGATGTTATCAAAAGTTTTTCAGAAGCACAGTTGCACAAAATGTTTGAACAATATGGTGAAGTAACCAATTCAAAAACATTGGCAAAAACAATTGTTCAACAAAGATCCGTTGCAGCTATAAAAACAATAAAGGGATTTAAGCAGGCAATACAGGCGGTGGTGAAAGGGAATCCCCAAAAATATTTGGCCCAGGTTTTTCAGGCATTTCGAATTGAAGTAAATGATGAACTGGGCGCTTTAAAAGAATTATTACAACAATCTATAACCCTATTGAAACCCTCCGGCAGAATTGCCATTATCACATTTCATTCGTTGGAAGACAGGATTGTAAAAAATTTTTTTCGAACAGGATCATTTTCAGAAATGGAGGTTGATGAAATATTTGGAACTAAAACAGCCAGCCCTTTTTTGCTGGTAAATAAAAAACCAATTGTAGCATCACAAACTGAATCGAAAATAAATAACAGGAGCAGGAGCGCTAAATTAAGAATAGCAGAAAAAATTAAGTAGCAGGTTTATAAAAAATGGCTGAATTAAAAAGCATACAACAAGAAGAAGCAATACCTCAAAAATTTGAGTGGAAGCGGATGTTCAACTATCAATGGGTAGTTAGGAACATTCCATTTTTTTTGCTGCTGGCTTTTTTGGCGGTTATATATATATACAACGGGCACTTGGCTGATAAACTAACCAGAAAAATAGGGTTTACCGAAAAGCATATTAAAGAATTAGAGTACGAATACAAAACAATTAAAAGCGAAGTGATTTTTAGAAGCAAGGCAAGTGAATTGGTAAAGGCAGTTGAACCATTGGGCTTAAAAGAATTAACAACAGCACCAATTGTTTTGGAAGATTCAAAAAAACCTTCATTGAATTGATTGGTATAAAGTTTTTGATCGGGGTTTAATAAATAAAAAATATGCTCCCTTTTTGGGATAATAAATGGAAGTAAAAAAAGACATATTGTGGAGGGTGTATCTCAGTTTTATATTGATGGTGATATTGGGTGTAGTTGTGTTGGGAAGGGCTTTTTATATTCAAAACTTTGAAGGGAAATTTTGGCAAAGTATGGGAGATAGTTTGCATCAAAAATTTATGCCGTTAGATGCTGAAAGGGGAACAATTTATAGTGAGGATGGAAATATTTTAAGCACCTCCGTTCCCATTTTTGATATCTATGTGGATTTTGCCGCAGCAGGATTAAGAGAAAAAAATGGACAGCGGTTTAAAAATAATATCGACTCTTTAAGCATTTGCATGGCAAATCTTTTTAAAGATAAAACACCAAACTGTCCTGCAAGCGCCTCCGGCGGGAGTATTTGTGCAAGAAAAAGCCCTTAGAGGCAAATCGGGGTGCGGTCGCCTGAGGCAAAGCGGCGCAGCACGGCCGGGTAAAGGCGATGTTCCTGT